>JACJXQ010000008.1:1206688-1508360 GCA_020636495.1 Chitinophagales bacterium
ACTGATAAGGGGGTACAATATGGGGATATATATGCCGAAAAGTTGATCCTATGTAACGGTATTGATGGGTTTGACAATCAATACTTTGGAAAACTACCCTATACTCTGAACAAAGGCGAAGCGCTTCTGGCTCGCATCCCCGGACTGCCTCCCACCAATATCTACAAGCAGGCAGTAAGTATTGTGCCCGTTGAGGGCGACCTGTTTTGGATAGGTTCTTCGTTTGAGTGGGAATTTGAGCATGACCGTCCTACCGAGGCCTTTCGCCAAAAAACAGAATCAATTCTAAAAAAATGGTTGAAGTTGCCATATTCCATAGAAGATCACCGAGCTGCAATACGTCCTGCCAGTCTTGAGAGGCGTCCATTTGTCGGGATGCACCCCTTGTGCCCTAATGTCGGCATTTTTAATGGTATGGGTACGAAAGGATGCTCATTAGCACCTTATTTCTCCGCTCAACTTACGGCTCATTTATTAAAAAATGATAAAATAGATATTAATGCAGATGTGCAGCGCTTTAACAAGTTGTTAACAATTGGAGGCGGACGTTAATAAATGATTGTTTTTCTGTTAAACCAACACAGGAATTAATATTTTAATGTATATAAACTTGTTAGTACGTAGGATATGATTGTAAAAATAATATAAGAAATACGATGTTCTATGAAAAAAAAATGCAATTTTTACAGTCCAATTACTTTGTAAATGTTTTGTTAATAGTCAATCTGAGTTAATTATTTTTTTATGGAAAAGCAATTACTATCAACCACACACATGCACCGGTATCTAAACTATTTTTCCTGTTTTGTACTGATGTTCTTTATTTCGATCAAGGCGTTTGCGATACCGCCATCCATCACAGCGCAACCTGCTAATACTTCTGCCTGTGCTCCTGCTACTATAGCCTTTGTAGTGAATGCGAGTAACACGACAAGTTATCAATGGCAGGTAAATGACGGCGGCGGGTTCGTCAACGTAGTTAATGGAGGTGTATATTCAGGAGCTACTACTAATGTATTGCACCTGAACAGTGCGCCTGCTAGTATGGACGGCTACCTTTACAGGTGTATCGCTACAGGACCCGACGCGCCTGCAGCGATATCAAACAGCGCCACACTGAATGTGTATACACAGGCTGTGATTACAACAGAACCGGCAATATCCACTACAGTTTGTGACGGAGACAATGTAAACTATACGGTAACAGCCACAGGTTCCGGTCTGTCTTACCAATGGTACACGTATGTTAGCGGTAGCGCTGTGCCAATTACCAACGGAGGTATCTATTCCGGCGCTACTACAGCCACTCTTACTATCACAGGTATCACTACCGGTGTCAATACTACAACTTACCAGTACCACTGTATTGTAACCGGTACCTGTAACCTGGATGCTACCAATACACTGTTGCTGAATGTAAAAGCGAAGCCGACAATTACCAGCAATCCTGTTAACGTTACTGTGTGTTCAGGAGATGATGCATCTTTCGAGGTATCGGCCACAGGACCTAACCGTACATTTCAGTGGCAGGTGTCATATAATGGTGTTAACTGGGCAAACCTGACCAACAGTGGTGGTTATTCTAATGTCACTACTTCTAAAATGACGGTGACATCAATACCTTCCATGCATGGTTCAAAATACCGTTGTGTTGTCAGTGCGGATTGCCCGCCACAGGCTATATCAGCGTTTGCAACGTTGAGTGTTAATAATACACTTAATATTACTACTCAGCCGGTTAATTCGACTATTTGTCCGGGTACAGGAGCTTCGTTTTTTGTAACTGCTACTGGCACAAATCTTAGCTATCAATGGCAGGTGCTACCTGGTGGTGCAGGTACCTGGACGAACTTGGCTAATGCAGGTATTTATAGTGGAGTGACTACAAATATCCTGCACCTGACAAACGTCACCGCGGCTTACAACAATAACTGGTACAGGTGTGTTGTTAATGGAGATTGTTCTCCGGCAACACCATCTAATCCGGGAGTGCTCACTTTATATAGTCCTGTTGTGATCACCGGCCAACCCGCAGTGTCCAGTACCATATGCAGCGGAGGTAATAAAACCTATACAGTAACGGCTACAGGATCGGGTCTTACCTACCAGTGGTACAGAAAAAATGGTGCAAGCAATGATCCGATAACTAATGGTGGTATCTATTCCGGTGCTACAACACCAACATTACAGATCACTGGTATTACTACCGGTTCATCAGCAAGTACATATCAATATCACTGTATTGTTACAGGTACGTGTAACATAGCATCAACGAATACGCTGTTGCTCAATGTAAATGCACTGCCTGCAGTTGTAACAGACCCTATAGATGAAACAACATGTTCAGGAAATGACGCGTTTTTTGATGTTTCTGCTACCGGTACTAACCTGACTTACCAGTGGCAGGTATCGTACAACAGCGGCAACTGGGCAAATCTGACTAATACCGGAGGGTATGTGAATGTAACAACGCCTAATATGAAAGTAACTACTTCACAATCATTAAACGGTACAAAATATCGTTGTGTTGTTAGTGGCGCCTGTACACCGCCCGATACATCGGCAAGTGCATTACTTACCATATATGCTCCGCTCACCATTACTTCGCAACCGGGTAATGACACTATATGCCCGGGAGGATCCACATCGTTCAGGGTATTGGCAACCGGGGGATCCGGACTTACCTATCAGTGGCAGGTGAGCACTAATGGAGGTAGCAACTGGAATAACGTAACCAATGGTGGCGTGTATGCTAATGCTACGACGAATATGCTGGGCGTTTCCAATGTGACAACCGGTATGAATAACTACCTGTATCGCTGCCTGATTGACGAATTGTGTTCACCTGTACTTATTTCAGGTTCAGGTAGGCTGAATGTATATAACCCTGCAGTAATTACTGCGGAGCCACCGAAAAATACTACGATTTGCAGTGGCGGTAACGTGGTGTATGGTGTGAAGGCAACAGGTGCCGGCCTGAGCTATCAGTGGTATGTTCATAATGGTTTAACCAATATACCTTTGACCAATGGTGGTATCTACTCAGGTGCTACGACTGATACATTAAGGATAACGGGGATAACGGCAGCACCATCAGCGGCTACAAAAGAATATCACTGCCTGGTAACAGGTACATGTAATACGGCTTCTACACAAACATTGATACTAAATATTAATGCACTGCCGGCGATAACTTCAAATCCGGTGAACGATACAGCTTGCGCAGGTAATGACGCATCATTTGCCATAACAGAAACAGGAACGGGAACTACCTATCAATGGCAGGTTTCATACAATGGTACTACATGGACGAACCTTGCTAATACGGGGGGGTATACCAATGTAACTACCAGGGAGATGAAAGTAACTACCATAAACGGTATGGACGGCTCGATGTATCGTTGCGTTGTAAGCGGCACATGCACTCCGCCTGCAATTTCCGCATCTGCAAAGCTGAAAGTATATAGCCCATTGGCTATCATAACCCAGCCAAGCAATGAAGGTGTTTGCCCGGGGGGGTCTACTGCTTTTGTTGTAGTAGCAGACGGTACCGATCTTACTTACCAATGGCAGGTACATAATGGCACAAACTGGACAAACCTGACCAACACAGGAGTATATTCAGGTGCTACTACGTCTGTGTTAACGTTAAGCAATCTTACTCCTGCTAATAATAACGGAAGATACAGGTGTATTGTAAACGGTAAATGTTCTTTGCCGACCACATCGGGAGAAGGTCACCTGGATGTGTATACACCGGTTGCTATTACCAACTCAGGTTCAATACCTGTAAATACAACGATATGCAGCGGTGGCAGTATGAGTTATACTGTTAATGTAACTGGCTCCAATCCAACCTACCAGTGGTATGTAAACAATGGAACTGGTTATGTGCCGGTTGCCAACGGGGGTATTTATTCAGGTGCAACTTCTGCTACACTATATATTTCAGGCATTACAACAAACGTAACGGCAACTACACGTCATTATCACTGTATAGTAACAGGTCCTTGCAATACAGCATCAACCAACACGCTGCACCTTACTATAAATGCATTGCCTGTTATTACATCACAACCGGTTAACAGCACTATATGCGAAGGTGGTTCTGCTAATTACAGTATTACAGCTACAGGAACAGCCATATCTTACCAATGGCAATTCCACAATGGTACTGCATGGACGAACATTACCAATGGAGGTATTTATTCTAATGCAACAACTAATACACTTGCGATAGTAGGTGCGGGAGCTTCGCTGAATAATACGCCTTATCGTTGCGTCGTATCAGGCGCTTGTACGCCTCCGGTAAGTTCAGCCTCAGCACGGTTATATATCAACACCGCGCCTGTAGTGATACAGAGCCCTTATTCAAGTACCATTTGTTCAGGTGATAATACTTCATTTACTATAGCTGCTATAGGCACCGCGCCCACTTATCAGTGGCAGGTTGATAATGGTAGCGGCTGGATGAATGTTACAAATGGTGGTATCTATTCAAATGCTACTACTGCAACTTTGAACCTGACAGCAGTAACTACCGCTGTAAACGGTTACAAATACCGTTGCGTGGTATCGGGTACATGTTCGCCAACTGCAACATCGGCAGCTGGTACGCTCACCGTTAACCAACCTACAGTGATAACGGCTAACCCGGTAGATAAAACGATATGTGAAAATCAGACAGCGTCGTTTGAGGTAGCTGCAACAGGGAAAACACTGACCTATCAATGGCAGGAGTTTAATGGCAGCAGCTGGGCTAATATAGCTAACGCAGGCAGCTACTCCGGTGCTAATACCAATAAATTGGTTATGGTTTACATAGGCGCATCAAAGAATGGCTATAAATATAGGTGTATCGTTGGTGGTGCTTGTGCTCCTTTGTCTGTTACGTCAGCAGAAGCAGTTCTGACCGTTAATTCATATGTGGTTATTACGACTCAACCTTCTTCAACTGCTGTGTGTAGTGGTGGTAATACGTCACTGAGTGTGTCTGCAACCGGTACTGGTATCAGCTACCAGTGGTATGGTTATAATGGTACATCATTCCAGCCTCTGAGCAATACGGGCAATTACTCGGGTGTTACTACTGCGACGTTAGGTATCAGCGGACTGACAGCTACTACAACCGCGACATACACTTACTATTGCCGACTGATTGGCGCCTGCAATTCGTTATCTACCAACACTACGATCATAACGGTCAATACACTTCCGGTAGTAACGTCTAGTCCTGCTAATGTAACAGTTTGTGATTCTTCAGATAATATCACTTTCTCTGCAGCCGGTACAGGTACCGGACTGACCTACCAATGGCAGGAAGACAACGGAACTGGGTGGACCAACCTGAGCAATGGTACCAATGTTGCAGGTGCCACAACAAATACATTGCTGTTGAAAAAGGTATCCGTAGCAATGAGTGCCAACCAATATCGTTGTGTGTTGAGTGGTACATGTTCGCCTGGCGCTACTTCAGGTGCTGCTACCTTAACTGTAAATCCATTAGTGGTTCCGTCAGTAAGTATTTCTGCAAGCGCAACCAATATATGTGCCGGTACGCTGGTGACATGTACAGCCACACCGGTAAATGGAGGAGCCACTCCGACATATCAATGGACCGTAAAAGGAGTAAACGTAGGTACAAACAATGCTGCTTATACTACTACATCACTGGCAGACCTTGACTATGTGGCTTGTAATATGGTTACCAGTCATGCTTGCCCTACACGTACCGATGTGAACAGTAATGTGGTAACAATGCATGTAACATCTTACCAAACTCCGACTGCTACTGTAATGTCGGTAGCGGGCGACACAGTTTGTTCAGGTATTATGGACACGTTTAACGTCACTACTACCTATGGGGGAGCAGCGCCTACCTATCAATGGCAGGTGAATGGTGTGGATGTAGCCAGTACAAGCAACAGCTATGCAACAGATAGCCTGAAGAACGGTGATGCAGTGCGTTGTATCCTGACCAGCAATTTTATGTGTCCTACATCTGCTACTGTCAGCAGTAACAACGTAGATATGGTGGTTAACCAGACAACATTGGCTACCGTGTCAATTGCTGGTTCTGCAGATACAAATGTTTGTGACGGCAAAATGGTGACATTTACGGCTGCAGGTACTAACGGAGGAGCATCTCCTGCATACCAGTGGATAAGGAATGGTAAAGACTTGTTTGGAGAAACCAACCAAACATACTCTGTGGCCAACCTGCAAAGCAATGATGTTTTAGCTTGTCGTTATACCAGCAGTGCTGAGTGTGTGTTCCCGGTAGAAAGTGATACGTTACATATAACAGTTGATCAGCCGGTAGCTGCCACGGTAGACCTGAAAGTGTCTTACAACGGAAACAACAGCTATACATTTACGGCAATACCTGTAAATGGTGGTACAAGCCCTACCTATCAGTGGGATCTGAATGGTACGACGGTACAAGGTGTTACAGGCCCTGTTTATACGACAGATCAACTGATAGTAACCGATAAGATACGTGTGATGATGACCAGCAGTCATCCGTGTGTTATTTCACAGAATGTGTTCAGTCGCAGGGTGACAACGGGTATCGGTGGACAGGAAAGCCTGGTAGGCGACCTGAAACTGTACCCTAACCCGAACAATGGTAAGTTCATTATTTCAGGTGAATATGAAGGTGTGGGTATTGAAACCGCTAAGATAACTATCGTAAATGCAATGGGCCAACTGATACATACATCTGAAGCACAGATCATCTCAGGTAAACTGCAACATGAAGTGAGCCTGAACGGTGACCCTGCATCAGGAATGTACATGATGCGCATTGAGCTGAATGGTAAACAAGATATCAGGAGGTTCACAATAACTAAGTAATAACAGTTATAAAGAGTTGATAAAGATGCCCTTGCAGTACTGCAAGGGCATCTTGGTTTAAGAGTATAGCTGTAAGAATGATGTATGGTGAAAATACGTTAACTTAGAGTAGGTAAATTATACAAAGTGTCGTCTAAAACCCTCATTATATGGCTGTCGGGTTTGCTTTGCCTGCCCTTTATTGTATGGGCGGGTGAGGGAGGCGAACTTGATTTCGTGCCTAACAGAGGGCAATGGGCAGAACCTGTGGTATACAAAGCAGGTGTGCAGGGTGGGTATGTCTATTTTACTAAACACGGTTTCAGGTACAGCTTCTACAGTACTGCCGATATGCAGCGTATACACGACCATGCGAACGATACTTCTTATACGGACGAGACCATTTCTTGCCATGCATATGATGTGTTGTTTACAGGTAGTAATCAGCCTGTAATTGACGGGAATGATGCGCGAAGTTATTATCACAATTATTTTTTGGGGAATGATCCTGGCAGGTGGGCTTCTGAAGTGCCGGTTTATAGTGCTGTAACTTATGCCGGGCTGTATGATAATATTGATATGCGTGTATACAGCAAAGGTACATCTCTGAAATATGATATGGTGGTACACCCCGGGGGCAGAACGCAGGATATACGTATGACATTCGATGGTGTTACTCCATATTTGGATAACCGCGGTCAACTGCAGATAGTAACTACCGTAAATACAGTTACAGAGCAGGCCCCATTTGCCTACCAGGTGGTCAATAACAGGCAAGTTGCCGTCAGGTGTGATTTTGTTTTGTCAGGCAACGAGGTCTCATTCTCATTTCCGGATGGTTATGACCGCACTGCAGATCTGGTAGTGGATCCGGCATTGATATTTGCAACCTACACAGGCTCAACTGGCGACCTTTGGGCATATTGTGCTACCTATGACCTGTACGGCAATTTCTACTCCTCGTCCGAGGCCTATGCACCCGGTTTCCCCGTTTCTTTAGGGGCTTTCCAGGCCAGCTACCTATACCACGACATCGCTATAAACAAATATGATGTAACCGGCAGCTCACTACTATATTCTACCTATTGCGGCGGAACTTATAAAGAACACACCACTGCAATGATTGTAAATAATAATAATGAATTAGTTATTTCTGGACAAACCTATTCCAGCGATTTCCCGGTGACAAATGGGGCGTATGATATGAGCTTTAATGCTGACTCGATGCGAAGCGATATATTCGTCACTGTTTTCAATACCAATGGCACAGGCCTTGTAGGCTCAACCTTTATAGGCGGTTCGGGAACAGACGGAATAGCTCCATATGCATTTCATGACAACGACCAGAACAAAAGCGGTTTGAGTGTTGACCCGCAGGACAACATTTATGTAGGTGCAACTACTTTTTCAAAGGATTTCCCTGTAACACCCGGGGCTGTTATTTCATCACCCGGCTCCTCATATGATGGGGTTGTGTTCAAACTTTCGCGCACTTGCGGTCACTTGTATTACAGTACTTACCTGGGTGGCGATCACCAGGATTGTATTTATGATTGTAAATATGCAGGCAATGGCAAACTGGTAGTTTGTGGCCGATCCATCAGTACAGACTTCCCCTTGTCTAGTAATGCATACTCAGATTCTGGCAATGCTTTTGTTACGATACTTAATAGTACAGGCACTGCTGTGGTTGCCTCAACACGGCTGGGTAATTACTCTGAGAGTGCGTTGAAGGTGAGCCTGGACGAAATGGACAAAGTGTTTGTGTGCGGTAATAATGATACGAACTTTATCATTCATAATGCTACATTCTATCAGCCCAAAGGAAAGATATTTATTGCTAAACTCATGCCCGACCTGGACTCGCTGATACTGAGTACCAAGATAGTGAACACTCCTAAACCAGGTGTAACCGGTTTTGTGAATATTTGTGGCGACATGGTTGGCTCGGTGTATGTAAAAGACTCCAGCAACCTGCCTTTGACTGCAAATGCCTATCAATCAGATTTTGCGGTGTATTATTTCTTCCATATCAGCCCGGCAATGGATTCGCTTATTTACGCAACCTATTATGGTGTACCACACGACCTGGGAGGGCACACACATGGTAGCAGCGCAATAGATACAACAGGGGTCATATGGATGTCATCTTGTAACCAGGCTTCAAAACACCTGATAAGTGGTACCTCGGGTAGTTATTGTCCCAACAGCAAGAGCAGGCCTTTTTTAGACAACGACCACCTGAGTGTGAAGTTTGACATGGATGTACTGGCTGTAAAACCAATAGCTGAAGGTAATGTTATCGACTCCTCGTGCATGCATACCGATGTGTATTTTCACAACCTGTCGCGGTATTCATATAGCTGGCTGTGGCGTTTTGGAGATGGTGATTCAAGCTTTGTGAAGAACCCGGTACATAAGTATGATAGCTCGGGTACATTCATCGTAACCTTAGAGGCATATAATCCATACTCATGCAAAGTAGTAGATATTTTACTTGATACCATATACATAGACAGCATAGAAATAAATGCGAAACTATATGCTAAGGATACGGCCTGCCTGCACGAAAAAGTATCTATGTATAATTACTCTACCAATGCACAGACATACTATTGGCAGTTTGGTGATGGGGATACTTCAACGGCCATAAACCCGGTACATGTTTATAACAAAGGTGGTACTTTCAGGATAATGTTGGTGGCCTACAACCCGGACCTATGTAATTCGATCGATACAGTTTACAGGAATATTACAATAGATGATACCGATCCGGGGGCTGCTTTTAGTACCAGCAGAACCATAGCATGTGTTGATATGCCCATACAGTTTCAGAATAGTTCAGCAAGGGCAGTAACCTTTTACTGGGACTTTGGAGATGGTAACAGCTCGCAGTTACAGAACCCTGCACATAGCTACAATACCTGGGGCATACAGAATGCCATGCTGATAGCAACGAATACAGCACTCTGCGTGCCGAACGATACGGCATATGTACCTGTTGAAATAAAGGAACCATTGAGAATAGAACTGGCCGATAGTTTTATTTGCAGCGACAGTATTACAGACTGGGGTGTAAAATTGATACACGCCAACCAGTATGTTACCTATAAATGGGAGCCTGCCAATGCCATCCTTTCTGCATCTGATGGGCAGTACGTTACCGTAAATCCGAAAATATCCACTAAGTATTTTATTACGGTAAGCGATTCCATAACGGGATTATGCAGCCATGTGCGTCGCGACACAGGCAACCTTATTATTGTACCATATCCTTCGGAGACCTATGCTTTTGCCAATACACCTTTGTGCGAACACGATACACTAAGGCTGGAAGCTGGCAGTAACTCAGGTATGCAGGGCCTGGTATACAACTGGACCGGCCCGCAAAGTTTCCAGGAGGGTGGTCAGCATGTAGCACGCACCTCGCTGAACCGTACTCACAGCGGTATTTATACGGTGGGTATAGATAACCAGGGATGTACCGTATTTGAAGAGGTAGAAGTATTAGTTAAGCCTGCCCCGCAGGTAAAAGCCAGTAGCAATAGCCCGTTGCTGACAGGCCGGGAGTTGAAGTTGTATATGGAATCCGACATGACACCTGACTCGTTAGAGTGGGGCGGGCCGGATAATTTCTTTTCTACGGATTCCTCCCCTGTCATATCGCCGGTTACACTCGCGGCAATAGGTACCTATACACTTAAGGTGATGGTAAATGGTTGTATTGGCGGAGCTATAACTCATGTGTCGGTAGATGAGCCGGATAGCCAGTATATACGGTTGTATCCTAACCCCAACAACGGAACATTTTATTTAGAGGGTAGGGGCCACAATGAGCAACAGGTAAAAATACTGATACTCAACTCCATAGGTCAGCGCTTGTACTATACGACAGCTACTACAGAGAAAAAGAATTTCAGGAAGAAGATAGTATTGCCGGCAGTTTCTGAGGGCATGTATATGCTGTATATGCTTATGGATGGTGAGTACTGGCCGATACCGTTTATAATAGCAGGAAAGTGATGCATTGATGCACCACTTTCCCGGTTAATGTTTGTTTTGCGATAAAATTATTTCAATTGCTGCTCGTCCGTTGTTTTGCGGGGAGGAGGCACATACGCACATACTCCTGAAGCACATCCGAAATTGAATATTCCCATCGAAGCGAAGTACACGCCGAAAAGGATCACGAAGTATTGTTTCGTCATTATGGCTTGTCCTATCACGAATGCTCCCATACCTATGTACATAAGCCTTCTGAAATTCCACCCTTTCAGTATTCTGTCCTTCATAAATTGGTATTGATTTTTTATCTCAGTTTGCTTTGCAGGCTCATCCAGCCACCACCATTATGCACTTCGGTAAATCCGTTTGACTTCAATATACCTCTTGCAGAAGAACTACGCATACCAGATGCACAACAAGTGATAACCGCTTTATCTTTCTTGATTTTTTTCAGGTTAGCCTGCAACTCATTCAGCGGTATATTTACACTGCCTTTAATATGGCCACCTGCATACTCCTGGCGGGTGCGCACGTCAATGATCTGTGCGCCGTTCTTTGTCAGCTCCGCAAAGTCTACTGCAGGGCCGCTGCTGAATAATTTTTTTAGTATCTGTATCATGCTTTATTAATTGTTTTTCCAATAGTTCACATCTGTCCAGCCACCGCCGTTGTATACGTTGCTGAAACCCTGTCCTTGCAATAGTTGGGTTGCAATACCACTGCGTCCACCACTTGCGCAACATAAAACTATGTTGCCTGTTTGTTGCTTCAGCTCACTGATGCGACCAGGTAATTCCTGCAATGGGATGTTGATAGAATCAGCCACACTACCACCACTGAACTCCATAGGAGAGCGTACGTCGATAATAACAGTACCTTCCTGCTTGATGATTTCTTTAATGCTCATATTACTTGTATTGATTAGTTATTTTTTCTTTGTACTGATCTTGAATGGGTAATATAATGGGCAGAAACCGGCGAAGCTGGTCAGTAAAAATATGGCAGATACTGCCAGTAATATTATTGCACTAGTACCTGTGACAGCGCCCGTGAAATATAATACCCCGATAATGATAGCTGCAACTATTCTTATCAGCTTGTCAATATTACCCATGTTACTATTCATGATCTATTCGTTTTTAAGAACAGGACAAAAGTAACATGGAACCTCAGCCTGAAGGGTAACATTGGTTACATATCCTTCAGTATCTTTATCTGGTTACGGTAGAGGAGTAATTTATTGTCATTTTCCAGTTTTTTCAGCAGGCGGGATATAACCACCCTACTGCTGGCCAGTTCGTTGGCTATTTCCTGGTGCGACAGGTTGAGCAGGCTGGAGCCTGTGGCTTTTACCTTTTCTTTCAGGTAATTCACTAATCTGTCGTCCAGCTTCTGGAAGGCGATCTGGTCGATAGTATTAAGTAGTTCATTGAAGCGTACGCGTATAGTGCGCATCACAAAATTCTTCCACGATGGGTATTTAACCAGCCAACTATCCATTACAGATACAGGTACAGCCATAAAGGTCACATCGTCTTCGGCAACGGCTTTTATCTCGCTGATGCTGTGCTCCATACAGCAGGTAAAGGTCATGGCACAGCTTTCGTTAGCGTTCACGTAATAAAGCAAAAGTTCATGTCCTTCGTCGTCTTCCCTCAACACTTTCACAGAACCCTCAATGATAATTGGTATCTGCCTGATGGTTTGTCCATAGTCCAGGATAGTGCTCCCTGCAGGTACGGAATGCATTTGTGCTGTTTCATGTATCTCCTTTACCAGCGCACGCTCAAATAATGCTTCAAAATCTTGTAATGTGTTGCTCACTATGTCTGTTTATGAGATAAAAATACAAAATAGCGGCGCAAATAGGATGCTTGTTATTGTAGATATGTCTATCAGGTTTCTTTATTTGAAAAGGGAAAGGTTTAAGAGGTTATTTGACCACGAAACGGTAGCCAATACCTTTGAGTGTGATGATCTCCACGGCATCCTCGTCTTTTAAATGACCACGAAGCTTGCGTATATATACGTCCAGGTTGCGGCTGTTGAAAAAGGAATCATCGCCCCAAACGGCATTGAGGAGTTGTTTTCGTTCAATGGTTTTGTTACGGTGTGCTGATAATTGTCCCAGTACCTGAGACTCTCTGTTGGATAGTTTGATAACCGAACCATTTTTATGCAGTTCGTATAATGCAGGATAGAATTTTGTATGCCCCAGTATTATTTCTTCATCTATTGTGTCGGTAGTACCGGTGTGGATACCTTTTATTCTCAATTGATTTTCTATACGTACCATCAGTTCTTCCATGCTGAACGGCTTTTTCAGATAGTCCGTTCCCCCCGAGGCAAACCCTTTGATAATATCGGCGGTTTGGGTTTTGGCCGTCAGGAAGATAACAGGCAAGTGCGGGTAATGTTGGTGAATGTAGCTGCCTATTGAAAAGCCGTCTTTGTTAGGGAGCATCACATCCAGTATGCAAATGTCAGGATTAAAACGCTCGAGGTATTCATCAATACGGGTGCCTTCTGTAAGGTGTAATACTTCGTAGTTCTTAAGCTCAAGTGTTTCCTTTACAATTTTTGCCAGGAACTTTTCGTCTTCTACATATAATATCTTCGTTTTCATGCTACCTGCCTTTGTAGAATTGTAGTGAGAAATGTGCTCCTGTTGATGAATCATGCAGCCGCGCCACACCGTTGTGCAGCTGCATCACTTGCTGTACATAGCTCAGCCCCAGCCCGTACCCCTGCACGTTGTGCTCATCGCCTTTGGGTACTCTGAAAAATTTATCGAACACCTGCCCGGCATATGCTGCAGGTATGCCCGGGCCATCGTCCCGTATATCTATGCGCACACCTGCATCGCTTGCGGTAACCAGTATTTGTATATGTACAGTTGCAGTGCTGTATTTAAGACTGTTGTCGATGATATTGAGTAGAGCTCCCTGCACATGTAGTTTGTCAACATTGATAAAGAAGTCGCTGCCATCTTTCTTTATTGCTATCTCGGCGTTATTTTGTTCCAGTCTTATTTTCAGTAATTCAATTGTTTCCTTTGTCAGCTCTGCTATGTCTGTCAACTCGCGTTGTATGGTTATTTTGCCCTGCTCCATAAGCGAAGTATTCAGCGCTTTGCTGATGAGCATTTCCAGGCGCTGAGTCTCCAGTTTGGCCATATGAATATATTCCAGTGCTTTTTGCGGATCATTCATCACGCCAAAGTCGTCCAATGCTTCCAGTGCTACTTTCACAGTTGCCACAGGTGTTTTCAGCTCATGCGACATATTGCTGATAAGGCCGTTCTTCATGTCGTTCAGCCTTATTTGCCTTTTAATATTCTTGTATGTGACCATGAAAGAAAGGAGAACAAAAATGATCAGCAGGACTGAGAACAATAGCTGTGGTAATATTTTTTGGATCAGGTACCAGTTGTAGCCTGTGATAGCAACAGTTCCTTTATTACCATAGTTGTCGTAGTCGATGAGTATGGTTTCTCCGGTATTTTTGTTGATTGTGTCATCTTTCCAGCTTAGCCGCATATGTGGGTTGCGGATGGCCAACCCCTTGGCAAATTCGTCGCGAACCAATGCAGAATCAGTAAACTCAAGGCGTAACGACAATGCAGAAATGCTGTCTTTAAAAGCAGACTTCATCAGAGAACGAAGACCACTTGTGACAAGCATAACTACAGAGGAGTCAAATTTCAATTTGATGTTCGGTTTTGTTGCTAGGTCAGGTAGATTTGAAATACCATATCCTGCACTATCGTCTTTCCCGGATAAGATTATTGATTGTTCTATTTGAAGATCACTATCATTAAACCTGAGATTAGTATTAGTATATGACCGGGTTAGTTTTATTTTCCTCGGACGTCCACTTGCCAGGCCATCAAGGGCTTTTAATTTCCCGGAGATCGCTTTTTGAATGCTGTCTACATCAACAGAATCATGGATAGAGTTGGAGATATAGATTTTTTGTCCTTTGAAAGAAAAGACACTATCGTTGAGCCTGAAGGGAGAGGTGGCACTGTCTTTGTTATTCCCCAACACAACCGGGGCAATGTATTTCTCAAAAATAACAGAGTCAGTAACTTCTTTTTGAGCACGATCCAGGTCGCCTGCAAGTTCTTTCTGCAATAGTTCACGCTCATCATTATACTGGCTGTTTAGCCAGTATACAACGAATGCTGACAGCAGCATAATGCTTGCAACCATCAGTATGCGCGTCCATATCAAACCTGCTTTGTTATTCATCGATACAAAAGTAATCATTGCCGTCTCAAAGCTTCGCAGCTATTAACATTAATTAACCTTAATTGGCCGGATGTTAACCGTGTCTGAAGAGTGCTCCGAATAATTTTGTGATATAAAATTCGTACACATGAGACAATTCATCTTATTATTTACAGTATTGTTGGCTGCTACAGCACAGGCTCAGCAAAGTGGTACCATTACCTACGAAGAACGTATAGAACTGAACATAGAACTGGAGGGCGAAATGGCACAGTTTGCAGCTATGCTTCCCAAAGAGCGGAAGCACGATAAGCTACTCTATTTTACAAAAAGCGCATCGTTGTATAAGAACGGGGAGCAGCCAAAAGAAGATAATGCCAGCATGAACAACAACGGCATGCAGATCAATTTTAATGTTACAGAGCCGGATAACATGCTGTATAAAGACCTTAAAGAAGGAACAACCACAGAGCAAAAAGAATTCATGGGCAGGGAATTTCTCATCAATGGGAGCATGAAAAAATATACCTGGAAAATGACTGGGAAACAAAAAGAGATCGCGGGTTACCCTTGCCAGGAAGCTACAACTATACGGGAGGAAGATACGGTTACAGCATGGTTCACTCCTGCTATACCTATATCTACAGGGCCGGGTACCCTGGGCAATTTACCGGGGATGATACTGGAAGCTCACATAGGTAACATGCTGCACATTACTACAAAGAAGATCGAATTAGGAGAGGTAGACAAGTCGTTGTTGTCTAAACCTAAGAACGGTAAGAAAGTAACTGCTGAAAAATTTGATGAGATAGTTGCGGAAAAAACGAAAGATATGAAAGAACAATACGGCGATGCGGGAGGGGCTCGTATCATGATCCGCAGCGAAGTACACTAAAAAAACTACACTATGTTTAGACAATTCTTACTGTTTGTATCTGCAATATTGCTGACGTTGGGTACAACTGCCCAAACGCAGAATCTGAAAGGGATAGTCATGGATGGTCAGGGTAAGCCTATGAAATTTGCAACGGTCTCGTTGCTGAACCCGGATGATTCAACACTGATGTTTTTTGGCATCAGTAATGAATCGGGAATATTTGAAATAAAGAATACCTCTAAAGGGAGCTACCTGTTGCAGGCGGCTATGCTGGGATATAAAACCTATTACAGGAAAATTCAACAACCGGTTGCCAACAGCGACCTGGGACCGATAATACTTGACCAGTTCGATGTGCAACAGATGAAAGGTGTAGAGATAACCGCAGAGAGGATACCCTTGTTAATAAAAAAAGATACCGTTGAGTATGACGCTGCGGCATTCAAAACCAAACCGGATGCTAATACGGAAGACCTGCTGAAGAAGATGCCGGGTATTGAAGTAGACAGGGCAGGTAATATAAAAGCACAGGGTGAGAGTGTGAATAAAGTATTTGTAGATGGTAAAGAGTTTTTTGGTAATGACCCTAAGGTGGCTACACGCAATCTGCCTGCTGATGCTATCAAAAAAGTACAGGTGTTCGACAAAAAGTCTGATATGACTGAGTTTACGGGTGTTGACGACGGCAGCCGTGAACGTACTATCAACCTGATGCTGAAAGACGGTAAGAAACAAGGCTACTTTGGCGATGTGACCGCCGGAGGTGGTACGGACAGTCGGTACAAAGCAGCAGGTAAACTATATCGTTTCCGGCCCGAAAGCCAGTTTGCTGTTTTGGGTATGACCAACAATATCAATCGTTCAGGGTTCAGTTTCAGCGACTATCTTAACTTCAGTGGAGGATTGCAGAGTCTGATGAGCGGAGGTGGAGGTAGCATCAACCTGGAGTTAAATGCCAATGACAACCTGCCGGTCGATTTCGGTCAGCCTTTAACAGGCCTTGTTACATCAGGTGCGGCGGGTGTCAATTACAGTTACCAACTGGCGAAGAACAGGAGCATGAGTATAAGTTACCTGGGCAATGGCGCAAACAAGAAACTAAATGAGAATAGCTGGTCGAAAAACTATACGTCGGAGCAGGAATATATTACTAATGGTACTAACGACCAGGTAACTGATAATTTTGCACATCGTCTGAACCTTAATGTCCGCAATGATATGGACTCCTTCACGCAGTTGACATTTTCAGCAGGTGGCGAGTTGTCTGACAACAGGTTTAACAGCATAGATACATCCGCTTCAAAAGTGGCAGATGTGCTGGTTAATACACAAACAGGAACCACATATCAAACAACACATTCAATAAGCAGCAAAGGAAGTGCTTCACTCACACACAGGTCGCATACAGGGAAGACTGTCTGGAACCTTAGCGGAAATGCAGATTACAAAAAGAATGCTACAGATAATGAATGGGAAAACCTGACTGCTTTCTTAGGGCAGGGACAGAACATCAGCAGCAACTTTTTCCGTAACGATAAGGTTTATACCTACAGTTATTCAGCAAAAGGTTCCTGGTCGCGTGCACTAGGTAAGGGGTATTTCATTGAGCCGCGCGTAGAAGGTGGCAGCAATGTGGGTAGCATGCAGCGTTCACAAGGATTACCTCCCGCCGAAACAAATGTGATAGACTCGCTTAGTCCTGATTTTAATACGAGCTATACCTATCTGCGCCCCGGTATACATTTCAAAAAAGGAACTGCAAAAGTGCAATACAACGCAGCATTGTGTTATGAACAAGGCTGGCTGAATCAAACACTGAACAATAGTGCTTTGCCCGTAAGAACTATGGGTTATGTTCTTCCTTCCTTTTCCTGGCGTAACGAGTATGCTACAGCAAAGCATATAAGCTTCAGCTACAACACGGCCGTGCAAGCGCCTACGTACAACCAATTGCTCTCAGTGCCTTCTTTCTCAGGTCCTTTGAATACTTCAACAGGAAATTCTGCATTGAGACCGGAGTACAGTCATTCAGCCCGCATAGGCTGGATGTTGTACGACCAGTTCAGCTTCACCAGTCTGTTCGTCAACCTGAATGGTACATATACGCACGATAAGATAAACCGTTCTGTTACTGTAGCTAATAACCTGGCACAATACAACTCACTGGTGAATGTAGCGGATGATTATACTGCTGGTGGAGGTGTACAGTTTGGCAGGCCGGTAAGTAAACTGGGTATTAAACTGAATACAGGCTTCAACGAGCGTTTTAACCGTGGTATAACGTTAGTCAATAGTGTGCAGAATATCACCACATCATTCCAACACGAATTCAGGCTCGGCATCAGCAACAAGAAAAAAGAACATTGGGATGCTGAACTGGGGGGTAATGTTAGCCTTACAGACACAAAATATGCTCTGCAACGGTCATTGAACAATGTGTATTATAACACCGGTGGGTATTTTGAAATAAGTTACCGTCCTGATGATCACTGGTATTTTATGCTGGCTGCCGATGTGACAAGATACAATGCCCGCAGCTTCAATGAGGCTGTTACCATACCGCTGGTACGTTCTGAAGTATCCTGGTATTTCCTGAAGGGGAATCGCGGGGTACTTACATTAGACGGGTTCGACCTGTTGAAAGGCAATAAAGGTCTGCAGCGGATCAGCCAACAGAACTACATCGGAGAGGTGCGTTCCAATATCATAGGACAGTATTTCATGCTTAGCTTTAAATACAGGCTCAATAAGGTGGCTAAAAAGTCAGCCAATGTGTTTGATGATATAGATATCAGGATACATTAACAAGGTGGCTATTGTCAGGTAGCAGGACATTCGCTATTTTACAAATTCTATGAAGCATGTCTTTGTTACCCTGGCCCTCTGGCTTTCATTTTGGTCTGCTCATGCAATAGCTGTCGATACGACCAATGGTTGTACCGCACCTGCAAAAGTATCAGGCGATGCCCGCACTCTGGCGCAATACCTCTGCGATGCTATGCTGAGCGACAGCATGAAAGCTAATATGATATACAACTGGATCACCCATAATATTGAGTATGACATCAAAGGAGCAAAAGACCCGGAAAGAGCGCCTTCAACAGTACAGTCCGTACTACGGGACAAAAAGGCTGTTTGCGATGGCTATGCTATTTTGTTTGTAGAGATGTGTAAAGCCGTAGGACTGGATGCAGTATGTGTGGACGGATATGCCAAAGACTGGAAATTTGATAACAATGATACCTTCTATATTCCGCGCCATGAATGGTGTGCTGTTATGATAGACCGTCGCTGGGAATTGGTAGATCCTACTTTTGGTGCCGGAGGTATTACGAGGGCTCCGGGATGGTTCCGCTCTCAGTTGAACAGGTTTACTAAAGAGAAGATCAGATATTCAAAGAAAGAGGTCTTCGAATTTCATTACGAACCTGACTATTTCCTGATGTCACCGGCAGATTTTCGTCATACTCACCTTCCGTCCGATCCGCTTTGGCAGTTGATGAAAGTACCCATGCCCATAACTGTTTTTCAACAGGGAGATACTGCTATTAACGAATTCAATACAGAGAATGGTGCACGTATACACCGTAGTCCCGAACTGGAATACATTGCCCGGCTTAATGAACCGCAGAAACTGGTAGAGTATTCTGATCGTGCATACAAGTTCAATCCCCGCTATGATATGGTCATGGCGATGAAAGAGCAGATAATCGCCGCAGAAGCATTGGCAAAATACGCTTCAAGGAGAAATATTCCGCCAAGACATACATTTGAAGAAGCCTATAAAGGGATCGTGCAGGCCGGAGAATATCTTGAACGGCAGAAAGCATATATACCCGGACAATATAATGAATTGAAACGCAGGAATATCGACAAGAATAAGGCTGCTAATGACAGGATTAGAGATATAAGAGTACACAACAAACAACTGACAGCCCAGTGTCGTATGCGCAAGGCCACAGCCGACAGGAAAAAAGACGCACTGAACAATAAACAGGACAGGGCAGATATATTACTGGAAAAGATAACTCCCGATAAGATAGACAGTTTAAAAACAATATCTATACAAAGAGACCTGAACAGTCCGATGATGGTCACACTTTCTGACTCGATCAAAGCCAAACAGGCAAGATTGAAAAAGGCTAATTTTGAAACCATTGAGAAGATGCAGGCTATTACTCTCCTGCAGGAAGAGAACAAGGCTTTGAATGAAGTGCTGTCGCATATCATACCATTGTCTGATACGGTACTAACTGCCGAAACAGAACTCAGGCTCAATTTCAGGGATAGCTATGATGACAATGTTAAGCTCTGTATCAAGGTGTTTAACCAACTCCGTTTTGAAGAAGGAGATACAGTACAGCATAGGTACCTGGATAATTTTGATACATTGGTAGTGTATTATGAAGACCTGTTGAAAATATACCTGCAACAGGCGGACCTCTACCGCAGTTCGTTGAGAGATATGGAGCAGTTCCGTCGCTGGAATAACTCAAGAGAAGACATCGTAGCATCCTATCATTATGCCTGCAAAGGTTACACCGATGCCATCAACCAATACCAGCAGAATATGAACGTGTACAGCAATTACCTGGCTGATAACGGTAATGCTTTCGAGACCATGATGAAGATGTACGAGGATGAGCTGGATCTGCTGGACAGAATGGCCGAAGGTGAGACCGCGCGCAAAGAAGCCGAAGAGACAGACCTCAACGAAGACCGTACCTTTGACGAAAGAGAATTGGAAAACAAGCAACAAACTATTAGCAAAATGAAGGACCAGCTTACAGAGATACTCAGCAGGTAATTACATCAGCGATATAGTTATACCGGGTTCATCTTTTTTAGCTGGGTAACGAGTGTCGTAATGATATTTCTTTTGTTTCGCAACATCATCCCACATGTCATTTTGTTCCGTTTTATAGTTGAAATACAATTGCAGATCCGGGCCGTTATGCTTCAATAGCTTGGCAATGGTCTGCTCGTCAGGGTGCTTGTACCTTTTACCATCCGACGAAAAGAGCATGTTCTTGCAATCTATCTTTATCATCAGGCTGTCGAGCGTACTTTTTTTACTGCCATGATGTGCCAGTTTCCATGCATCAAGCTGTAGTTTGTCTGCATCATTTTTTTCAAGTATCGGCTCTATTACCTGCAACAGGTAGTCTGTGATGGCATCTGCTGCAAACAGGCAACTCTTCCCTCCGTACTTGCCAATAAAGGCAATACTACTTCCATTGGCCGGGCTGGTGTCTCCTTTGGATTTTGCATCCTGCATCTTTTCTATGCTCATGCCTCCCAGCAGATCGTCAATGGGCTGGTCGTACCGTTTGTCCTCGTCAAATCTCTGTTCTATCAATGCGCGGTCTCCTATCTTTTCAGCTACTTCTTTTTCCCATACAGGCAATAGTTTCTGTAATGCTTCCTTCACGGGACTCAATAGTGTCAGTTCCATTCCACCCGGTAGTTGTATGACAGGTGGGGCATCAATTTCTTTTACATATACTGTCTTGCCACCAAAGCTTTTATTGTGTGGTATCTTATGCCTGTTGATAGCTACACTCAAGTATTCACCCTGCAACGCACCCAGAAGTTCCGCGTCCTCAAAAGGTTTTATCTCATTCCATCCGTTGAACCACACTTCATTTATCGCAAACGGTAGCTTATCTCTGTTCAGTAAGGTTACTATACCGTCTATATGGTCTATGTCAACATGGCTGATAACGAGCAATTCCAGTTCTTCAAGACCGGGCGCTACATGTTGTATACCGTTTATCAGTTCGTCAAAATTAAAATACGGCCCTCCGTCTATCAGTATATACTTTGGGTCGTGCTCATTATACTCTATCAATATTGAATCACCGAAGCTGGCAGGTAACAGGTGAATGTTATACATAATGGTTAAGATTTTATTTTCCAGTCGGCATCACCGTGGGTCAGCAGCGCTAAACCAACCATAATGCCCTCCGATAGTAAATATTGTTTCAGTTTCAGGTTGATGGCGCCGAACTGTGTCTCTTCTGCTGAATACTCTTTCAGCAATTCCACTAGCTTGGTGACTATCTTTGCGGCTTGCCTGCCACGTATCTTGGTAAAATTCGATACCACTATTGCGGCACCGTTGTTTATGAACTGGCTGCTGATGTCAAATCCTGTAGCTTTTATATTACTGCTTTCGCAACCTATCACAATGGCCAATGGTGCGGGCATACCTGCATCAGGATGTATTCGGCTATTATCGAGGAAGTTTTGCAGCAGCAGGTCTTTGTCGCCTATCTCTACAGCCATAGCGTCTGCATCTTCATTTTTTTCTGTATGCACCACCAGTATCAGGCTGTCAGGGTTATGGTTTTTTGTATTGTCTGTCCACTCATTCCATGTGTTCGATGCATATGGTTGCACGTGTGTATGGTCAGCAATTGCTTTGGCTACTTCTGCGCGCAGCCCGGGTTGCGCACCTTCTATTCTCGTTGTCGACGCATGGTTTATTTTATGTAGTATGTTCAGAGTATTCCTTCCGGCAGCGGGTTCTGCTTTTATTGCAAAGTCTGTTCCTCCGGTTGTTTTATCATAAGTATGTCGCTCTACTACTTTGCTGAAACTCCAGAACCCGAAAGGACAAATATGTGGAGCAGGAGATTCACTTTTGTCAAAACAGTTTCTACACTTGCCCTCCTGTAATGCTACTTTCGCATGTTGGCAGAAACCTGCATTCAACGCAGGGGCATTGTCAGTATACACAAAATCAAGCGGGGCAAACTCCTTCCTGTTCGATACGATCTGCAATGCGCCATCAGGGTTCTGTTTCATCAAAAAGTTCACATACAGGTTGTTGCCCTTATAGGCCAGCTTGCGCATCAACGCAACGTTGCTGTCAGCATACAGGTCTTCAGGATGATCCTCTATGTTGATAACGGCGTCTTCTATCAGGTCTTTTATCTCTTTTACCAATTCTTCCAGTCCTGTATTGCCGTTCAGGTTGATGTCGTTTTTATTGCTCGCCTTGCTGTACAGGTCGGCTTTGTCAGTCCCATCGGGCGAATAGTGCATAGATATGCCGAATTCCGAACTGTCATCCAGGTTGCCGAGCCGGGTTCTTGCGCTGAACACCACATTCATTTGTATCGGTGGTACATGTGCGGTATCTCCCTTTTGTTTCACATATGCCTGTATCACGGTCGATTGTATCATTTTGCCTTTATGATAGGCAAAGATTTCCCCCTCAAATATGCCGGCATTTTTATCTGTGGTAAATGCAAAGCCTGCTGTTGTACTGTTGCCGGTGCGGGGCAGGGTTATCTTCGCTTCCTGTATATCTTCACTCCCTTTTGGTTTAAAAACCAGGTCTATAACTTCCTGTTTACTATCCTTGTCTTTAAATATTACATCTGTATCTACAGGCTGAAAGGCAATGATCCAGTTGGCATTGGCTCTGGCAATACGCACCTTCAGGGTATACATCGTATTGGTCTCTAAATGATCTTTACGGTTCTCTTCTGTCTCGTTATCTTCTATTTGAGCCTGCAGGTAGCGTGGCTCATCTTTTGTTTCAGGAGCAGCCTTGTCTTGTTGTTGCTGCTGCTGCTGCTGTTGTTGTTGTTGCTGTTGCTGCTGCTGCTGTTGTTGTTGTTGCTGTTGCTGTTGTTGAGGAGGAGATGCCATTCTTTTTGCAGGTGATGGCATATCATCTGACATTTCAGCGTCGATTTCATGATCGTCGCCCGGAGGTGCCGACTGTGGCATAGGCATGGCAAAGTCGCTCATATCATCGCTCATGGCTTCGGCCATCATTTCTTCCGGCGGTTCAGCTCCGGCAGGTGGCGGGCTGAACATGGGTGGCAGAAAAGTTCTTGGGTTATCTTCGCTATGTGGCCTCAGGTATTCGTTCGGTATGGTGCCATCTTGCTTGATGGTAGAGAAGCGTTGTATGCCGTAATTTGGATACAACTCTTCGGTGATCTTTTTTATTTCCGATGCTTCATCCAGTTCCCGGTCATACCTGAACGATGGAGCGAACTGATTTAAAAGGTCCTTTAATTCAGTTGATGTTATCTGTGCTTTATTGTCGTTCAGCTTGAGCGGGATGTTCAATACAGGGTTGTCTTGCTGTATATCATCCAGGCCGGTTATAATGGTTTCTACTACATGAGACAGGCGTGCGTTATGTTCAACACTGCTGTCATAGTAGAACATACCATCAGTAATTGTAGCCTCAAGTGCTTCCACTACATTCTTGTTGTGTGATAGTTCTCTTATAAATTGATGAAACCAGTCTGTATTATAGGTACGGTCCACAGAACAGATAAATACGCCCTTGGCCAGGCTGATATCAGCAAGCTGCCGCATTTCCGCCCAATACCAATCGTCATAATGATGTATGTTATAATTAGGGTCAAGTATTATGATGATCTCCGGGTAAGGGAATTTATCCAGTATCTTAGGAACATCTGCAAGCGCGTCATCTACGCCTGAAAGACATAGCAATATGTTACTGAAAAACTCTTTTTGGGTATCGGGTACCAGCGTTTTATGATTGCGTATGAGGCCGAATTCAGACTCAGGTATTTGCCGATATTTATCGATGAAATCGTCGGTACCATTGCCGGACACATACAAGCTGAATGGCCAGGCCCATGTATACGGCAGTACCGGTGTGAGGCTATTATTCCTTTCGCGTTTCTGTATCATATCAGGCGTTTTTAACGTTTGCCATTTCGGTTACCATAAACATAGGGTCATCTTTAAATCTGTGCCAGTCAGCCAGGCATTGAACGTAGAGGTTATTCAGGTCTTGTTGTGTCGTTTCTGGTAATTGGTCGAAACCGCTGTTCTCTTCAAATTTCACCTTCTCTAAATATTCCAGCATATTATAACACATGGTAAACTGGCCTGTGGCTATCAGCTTGTTCAGCATTTCATTCAGTTGCTCATCTTCTTTGAACCACAGGGTAGTGCCGAAACCCGAGGCTTCTTCTGCCACATCATTTATCTTGCTGCCCACTACGGTGTCATAGTCGCCTGAAAAAACGCTGTTCTCTTTCATCGCATTGTTCTGGTTGTCTTCTGCCCTGCGTTTCAGCTTTATGTCGAAATCCATTTTCGTCATTTCTTTTATCAGGTTCGATATCCTGCGATAGGTATAGCGGTCATCCTCGTACAGTTTGTAGTAATTCAGCCTGCGTACCACTTTCAGGAACACGTCCATCAGTAATGTTATCAGTGAATTGAGCCTGTCATGCAGCAGCGGCTCAGCGCGGTGTACCGATATCTCTTCTATTTTCAGCAAGCCTAGTTTCTGCCGGTAGAACTCAGGTATGTTCTGTGTGAAGGAAGATGTAAAACTGTTTACTTCTTTGTTCAACCTGCCTGTAACGAAACTCTTTACAACCAGCAAAACGATCATCATCATAGATATGCCTATTGATACACCGGTCCACATACTGTTAGAATAACCATTCAATATTGGCAGTGCACCAAAGACTAACGCAGCGCATATCAAACCAATATTTATTTTAGAGCTGATACCGTTTGTCTTTTCCTTCAGTCCTTTCAGCGTAAGGCTGCGTGTACCCTTTTTCTCTTTCGGCACAAATGGTTTGTAGCTTTCCATATAGGGCGATGCCACATCAGATATGATAACAAGGTCGTAATAAGGCAGCTCATCATTTCTTCGATAGTTCAAAATGCTCTCAATGCCCTGGTTGTCATATATACCGCCGTCCATTACACCAACTGGGGTAGCCGTTGCAGCAAATTTTTTCAGTTCGGGCGAGTTGGCATGCACGTAATCATGCGGCCACACCATTGGTTCAAAACCTCCCGGGAAACAGGCAGAGGATGCTATTACATCGCCCAGCTTTATTTCCTGCGATAACTCGTGCGGCACCTGTATCTCGTGGTTGCCCGTGTAACCTTTACCGGCATTCCGGAACCTGAAATTGATGGCATTCTGAAACTCTGTACTGTTGAACACTACATATTCCAGGTGCGACTTCATCGTGTTGAACTCTGCCAGCGTAGCACCCTGTGCAAACTCTTTGTCATACAACTCGGCAAAAGCATTGATCAGGTTTTTATGCTTGGTGGGTGTTGCCCACTGCGCATCAGGATTCAGTTGTTCTATACCGGCTTTTACAAGGTCCAGGTCATTCAGCTTGTCTGCAAGAAAATGATATATCTCTTCAAATGATTTTCCCTGTTGCTTTTGCAGGGCATACACCACACCTGTTATCGTTCCGCCCGATACGGTGGATATGGTCTTTACATTTTCCAGTAAGGGCTTGCCCTTGTATTGTATCCTATGTAGGTACGACATAGAACCCAGGTGAAAACTGGCGGCACGGTATCCGCCGCCTGAGCAACTAAGTGCAATTCTCTCTAAGGGATTCGCCGGTATTTGTGCAGAAGTCAGCATGATATGATTATAGTTTTGTGATGACAAATCTTGTTATATGTAAAGAAAGGGTATTTGTATGGGTAAAACAACGTGAAAAACACCCTGTCGTGACTAATTAGTAATAATATCGTAATTTCATATTACTTATAATTGCTCTGTATGAAAAAGACGATACTCACGCTATGCTGCATATGTATTGCAGCCATTTCCAAGGCGCAAACCGATCCTTCACGGCTCAACCTGTCATTTAACTTCATGACCTTATATGCGGGCACACCGGAGACACAGGTAGCATACTTTATCAACAAATATGTGGGCGCATTTTTTGCAACAGGATATACATGGTCGCCCCGTCACAGCATTATACAAATTGGGGAGCGGGCAGACCTGATGTCGCTCCATGGTGCATACTGGAAATTCGGCCTGGTGGGCAGGCTGCCGCTCCGGCAGAGTAGGACAACGCCATGGCTGCGGGTAGCATATGTCGGCTCTCAATATGATGAGGAGCTGGAATCAAAAGCATATTATGCCGGCAGTGGCACCGTGATAACAAAAACACATCTTTCAGGTACTACGCATGGTTTTGCGGTGGCGCCGGGTGTAGATATTCGTTTGGGGAAAAAGTTTGATCTGCGGGTGGGCTATCAGGTGGGCTATTACAAAAGAGGAGATAGTTTTGGCAGCAGAGATATGGATTACCAGCCCGGCTTTGGCGCCGTGTCGGTCATGTTGCCTGAGCAGGTAATTGCTGGCTTTAATTACCGCATAGGCAGCATAAAACAAAAGCTACCAAAAGAATGATTTATGGTCAAAATTACGTATATTTGCATATAATTAGCTATGTAAGTTAATGCACGTTCTTTGACATCATGGAAACAAAAAGGAAACAAAACAGGCTGCACGGATACACTGTTTATGTATGACGTTTTTTTACTTACCAATATGCGCTTTCAAACGTATGTTGTATAGATGATTGTATGTCAATTATTTGTAAAAATTAATAGTAATTGCATGCAATGATATCGCTTAACATTACTTAACAAAACTTAACAAACGGGTATTTGTGTAATGTATAATCGCCGCATCAGTATTTTAGCTCTTCTTTCAGGAATCTGCCCGTGTGGCTTTCTTTTACTTTGGCAATGTCTTCGGGTGTGCCGCTGGCTACTACTTGTCCGCCACCGTTGCCGCCTTCCGGGCCCATGTCCAGCACATAGTCGGCTACTTTTATCACATCCATATTGTGTTCTATCACCAGTACGGTGTTGTTGCGCTCTACCAGCCTGTTCAGTACCGCCAATAGGTGCTCAATATCCTGGAAGTGAAGGCCTGTGGTTGGCTCGTCAAGGATATAAATAGTTTGCCCTGTATCGCGCTTGGAGAGTTCTGTTGCCAGTTTTACACGTTGTGCTTCTCCTCCGCTCAGTGTAACGGCGCTTTGCCCGAGGGTTACATATCCCAGCCCCACATCCTCCAGCGTTTTTATACGCCTGTGCAGGAAGTTTCACATTTTGAAGAATCTCCACGGCTTCGCTCACGGTCATATCCAGCACGTCAGCTATCGATTTGCCTTTGTAGCGTATCTCCAGCGTCTCACGGTTGTAGCGCGCCTGCCGCTGCACTTTCGCAAGGTACATATACATCCGGCAGGAAGTTCATTTCTATCACGCATACCACCGCCACGACATTCTGCAACGGCCGCCTTTCACGTTGAAGAAGAAACGGCCCGCGTTATAAACCACGCGCCTTTGGGCTTCGGGTATCTGGAGCGAATAGGGCGCGAGCATCGGTAAAGAACCAACAGGTAGCCGGGTTGTTGCGCGGCGTTCGTCCCATCGGGCTCTGGGTCTATTTCTACTATCATCAAGATGTTCCAGCCCTATTTTCTTTATAGGGCATCGGCTGCTTCTTTATAGTTGGGGTAGCAGTGCTCGCCAGCAGCGGTAAGGCTCGTTAATAAGTGTACCTTACCACTTCCTGAACCTGGCTACACAAAATGAAAAGTACTGCTGAGCGGAAATTCAACTGGACATTTTCAGGTTGTTGCCTGTAACTCCGGTTAGCTTCAGCTTTTGCCGTTACCCTTACGACGTCTCTTCTGGTACGTGTAAGAAGCCAGTTCGTGGTTCAGGTAGCTTGCTGTTTTGTATGTGTTTTTAAACACTTCTTGCTGGAGTGCCCCGGTTCGCTGGGCCATTAATATTGCCACCATGTACCCTGCTGCGGGGCCTATGTCTATCAGGTGGTCGGCTGCCAGCATAATGTCTTTGCTCGCGTTTCACAACCAGTACTGAGTTGCCGTGCCGTCGCGCAGGTTCTGCAGGGCGTATCAGTCGCCGATTATCACGTTGGTGCAGACCGGCGCTGGGCTCATCCATATATGTGATACCTGTAAGTTGAGAACTCCATTCGCGTGGCCAGGCGTGCATTTCCGGCGATTCGCCACCGCTCAATGTACGTGTAGGGCGGTTGATGGTCGCAATGTAGCCCCACATCCAGCAGGAAGGTGTTATTATCGCGTATCTCTTTGAGAATATTCGGTAATAACCTGTTGTTTTTACCTTCGCCTTTTTCCAGCCCATCAAACCAGAAGTCGGCCAGTTGCTGCAAAAAGAAAGGTTGGACAGCCTAGCGATACTTATCGTCTATTTTGGAACCACAGGCTTTCTTTCTCGTCTTGTTCATCGCATTCAGGGCAGGTGTCAGTTGCATATAGCCTCTGCCCAGTCGCGTATGGGCTCCGAAGTGCCCCTTTTGAACCAACGGAGCAGCATATTGACAATGCCTTCATAATTGTGTTCCGTCACCTGATCGGCAAAGTTTACTCCTTATCGCTTGTGCATAGGTAATTACACCTTCTTCATTGCCATACATGTATGTTCAGGTGTTTGTCCGAAGGTCTTTAAATCCCATTTGTTGAGCGCGGTATTTTGTTCTTTTGGCAATGATCGTAGCCTGTTTGATCGTCCAGGATTCGCGCCTTCACCACCCAACGGGCGATACCAATTTTCACTGATGCTCTTGAAGGGTCCGGTATCACTCCTCGTCCATGTTCACCTGGTATACATTGCCCATAGGCCTTACAACGGGGGGCAGGCACCATAAGGAGAGTTGAACGAGAAGGCTGTATTAGGCGATGGTTCTTCGTACGAAAGTCCGGTTTCACCATCAGTTGTTTACTGTATTGTGAGATGGTATCTGTCTCTATATCCAGTATGAACATCAGGTCCCGCCCTGGCGTGCAACGACTTTGCTCTGGCTGATGCGGGCTTTGGCGTCAGGTATCACTATCAGCCTGTCAATGACCAGCTCTATATCATGTATCTTATATCGGTCCAGTTGTGGCTACGCCGTCGGTGGAGCTCGGTTATCTCTGCCGTCTATACGAACCCTCAGGTAGCCCTGTTTGCGCAACTGTTCAAAACAATTCACGGTGTAATGTCCCCTACGACCACGAACTATGGGTGCCAGCAGAACCACCCTCTTATCGGCAAAATGTCTAACATGTGCCATAATCTCCTCCCGCCGAAGCGTGACCATCTTTTTTACCTTTATATATGAGTAGGCATCGGCGGCAGTACGGGCATACAACAACAGGCGCATAAAAGTCATAAACCTCTGTAACAGTACCTACAGTAGAGCGGGGATTACGGCTGGTAGTCTTCGCTCTATGGGAGAGATAACCACGACAAACCTGATATCTTACGCCAACACCAGGTCGCTCCAGGTCGCCATGAACTGGCGGGCATAAGCAGCAAAGTTTTCCATAGCGGCGTTGCCCTCAGCAAACATTGTATCGAATGCTGTGATGATTTACCCGAACCACTTGATACCTATTATCACAACCAATATTCTTGCATACTTACGTCCAGGTTTTTCAGGTTGTGTACCCTTGCGCCGGAAACTTCAATAAACCTTTTGATGGTGCAGCCTGCTTTTGTGTTGCTACAAAATTTGAGGTCTGCAATTTAAACAATGATAACGGGAATCAGTTTTGAATGCGTTTCATTTATTCGTAGTTGTTATTTCCGGTCTATCACATAATTGACCAGTTGACCAAAGCAGCTTGCTGGTGTGTCAGGTATTCACCGAGCAGATCTTAACGCCTTGCCTGATACTCTTTCATTTTCTGAACTGCGTACCTATTCCTGATTGGATGGACATATTGATTACTTCTTCCACCTTCTCACGGTCGGTATTTGATTTTTACAATATAAATGATCTTACGTTTTGTGGCCTTGTCTGAATGCTGCAAGGTGTATATGAGAGGAGGGTCATCTTCTTTCTTTTGATATCTATACTTATTGGCTTTCCGATGTTATCCCGGCCATAGTCAAACAGGTCGTCTCTTGATCTGGAATGCAATACTGACGTATTCGCCGAATTGACGGAAAATTCGGTCACTTTGTCATCTTGTGATGCGGAAAGCTCCGAAGGAGTAATACGCTGGAAAGTGAAGATGTTCTTCCTTTAATAATATCGAAATATGTTTTCTCCTCAATATCAAGCTTTTGTGCTTTTCCATTTGTAGCACCACCTCACTCATCTTTAACAGCGCGTGAAGGATCTTAAGTATCTGGTAATTCATCGTTTCAGCGAAAGGAGAAGCCCTTAGAGAGTGGGGGCCATCGCCGACTAATACTGCTACCTTGTTTTCCATAAAGCATTACGTAGGTGCCATGCCTTGAGCATTGAGTTATCCACACAACGTCATCGTACAAGAGTGGCTGTATGCGTAAATTCAATGAGTGAAGCAGCCTGTGGCTACGGGTCATGAATAATCATGATATCTGCGCACAGCAGTACGAACATTATCGCATTTGTTTTCCCCTTACGTTTGGTTTATGTCTCATAATCCTGTCCAGTAAAGGGTTTGAGCCCTTTACATGTTCAGCAAATTTTTTTCAAACAGCGCTAATTCAGCCTGATAACCTTTTTGACCTGTTCCATTTGAACGAAAGGATAACCTAAATTAACAAAATTATCCTTGTTTTTTGCGGTAAAAGTAGTTCTTTGATGTATAAATAGGTGTTTTTGAACAAAAGTGCATTAATTTTATTTTTTGTTCTTTGCTTTTTTAAAAGCTTAGCTGCTACCTTTGCTTCACCTATTTATTTAAAATGCTAAGCTGTTCAAAGAAAATAATTAATAAACAAATCTGTTATGGTCAACAAAAAGTACCTTTTTGCTAGCTGGAGTATGTGTGCTGTTTGCTGCACAGCTTATTGCTTGCTCATAGGAAAGTTCAGAGGCGCGTAATGGTCAGTCGCGATATGACATATCGTGGTGAGAGCACATGTCCTGACTCGAACCATGTTCCCCTGATACCGCATGAATCAACATCGTAAATTCTGAACAACCACGCTTTCCTGCAAAGCCTCGCAACATTGTGGGAAGTTGCGTTGGTGGTGGTTTGTTAATGTATCCGCGACGTTCCAACACAATTTTTGGCGGAACAGCGTGATGGCGGCTTCGGTTTACCGCGCTCACATCTGTAAGTCTGGGGTTATTTCTATTTCTACCAGGCTGCAGTATAACTACGGCGTAGCAAGGGCCTCGCTTTGCAGGAGACAGAAATTACAGGTGGAATCCGCATGGATGCATAATGACATTGCGGCCGTTCCCATTGCCAAATCCCGTTCCTCAGAACTACCGTATCGATCCTGATATTCTGAACCATAGGACGGGAAGCTCACCAGTTGAACCTGGACCCGATGGGTACTATCAATACTATTAAATTCCACAAGGCTCGTAAGCAGGTGTAAGCATGCTTTGTTAGGTTTGGGTGCTATTGCTTTCAACACTCAAAGTTGACGCATTGGATGCTAACTACCAGAGGTATGATTTGACGCCATCACTGGGTGGCGCTATCAACACGCCTCAGATAAACTGAAACCGTAAGCAGATCAAAGAATCTCTCAAAGCAGGTATGGATGGTACCTTTACGAGACCGAAGTTGAGAATGAGCGCGATCGTCGTCAGCCCAAGTATCTTCAAAACAAAAACATTGAACTTTGCCCAGCTCGGTTTGGGTAATACAGATTCAAACTGAGCAGGCGTATCAACCTGGCTATCGAAGATCGTGTTATACTGCTCTGGGACGAAGACCTGTTGATATCAGTTAAGCACAGCAGATCAGCGGTTCTCCGCTGTCTAACCAGAACGATGGTATCAACTACTTCTGGTCTGAACTTCAACCTGGGTAATAAGCTAAGAGTGTTGAACCTCTGTACTGGTTTTCGGAACCGCTGGATCACGCATACAACGAGCTGAGCTACCCATGTCATACATGATACTGCCTGATCCAAGCCTGCCAGATTCTGACGGCGATGGTATCACTGATCAGTTTGACAAATGTCCTGGTACACCAATGGGCGTAGCTGTTGACAGCCACGGTTGCCCAATGGATACTGATGGTGATATGTTCCTGATGATCGTGACAAGCAGCTGATCACGCCGGACAGAATGTCAACCTGTTGAGCGATGGTGTTGGTAAGTGTCCTGTCCTGATGGTTGCGGTTCCCCATGGCTCCCTGCATGGTAGCATCGGTGCTTGCGAGCATCATTCACAGGTAGCCTTCAAACATTGCTCCATCTGCACAAGCTCAATTCGTCGTAAGCCTTGCTGCTCAAATGATGGCTAACCCAACTTGTAAAGTGGTTATCATCGGTGCCGGTAATGCAAGCAAAATACAGCAACAACGTTCTTGGGATCGTGTAAATGCGATCATCGAGTATATGAGTGAAAAACATGGTATCGATCGTAACCGTTTCATATTCCAATATGGACAAGCAGGTGATCCGACATCAGTTATGTATCGCTCTGCACTGCCAGGTGAGGAAGGTCCAGCTAACGTAGCTCCTCCGTTCCCGAACCTGAGAAGGAACTAAGGCATAACAGAAACACTAAATATAAAACCTCCGCTACTGCGGAGGTTTTTTTTATGCTTATAAATATTGTTTGAATGAAGAAGAAGAATAGCTCTTAACAGAACATGAATGTACTAAGAGTGGAACTTGATAAGACCCTTAAGGGGGCTACGTTCTATGCTGCCCAGCGTTAACTCGCACTGCATGCACATGTCGGCTATTACATCTCTGAACTCATAAGCGACAGAGCCTGTAAAGTGTATAGGGTGTTTCCAGCTTTCCCTGTATTTGAGAATATGGTTGTGGAAAAACTCGTTGAGGCTGTCTTCTATAATATTCTCAACCATATAGTGCCCCCGGTTTTCAACCAACAGCCTAACAAAGGTAGCCAGGTATCGGTTGGGGAATGGTTGTTTGTATATATGATTGAGTATAGCGCTGATGTCGTTGCCAAACAGTTGTTCAAATGATGTGTTCAACTCGTCATCAAATGTTTTGTATGCGTAATATCGTAGAATGCGTTTGCCCATATGGTTGCCGCTTCCTTCATCACCTACTACATAACCCAGCGATGCAGTTCTGGCTTTCATTATTTTCCCATCGTAATAGCAGGAGTTGCTTCCAGTGCCTAATATAGCCACAATGCCTTTTTCCTTACCGCACATGCCCCTTGCTGCCGCCATCAGGTCGCTGTGTACCTCAACCTTTCGCGAACCGAAAAAAGCTTTGAGGATCGTCTTAAGTTCATTTTGTTTTTCGGTGCTGCCTGCGCCTGCGCCATAAAAATAAACCTGCTCTGGCCTGTGTTTTTTCAGGTTCAATTCGTGGCTTAAAACAGAATTGATCTCAAACGAGGTTTGCAGGTAGGGGTTGATGCCTGAAGTTTTAACATGTAACGGTTTTTTCGTGGCACCGATCAGGCACCAGTCCGTTTTTGTAGAACCGCTTTCTGCTATCAATATTGAGGCCATATGCTAATGTAATACAGATTTCTTGAACTACATGACAACAGTTGTGTTAAGTAAGATGTAATAAACGATGGGTGATGGTAAATGGTTCATTATTTATAAATATTGATATTATTTAATGATAAATACCCGTTAACTTTGCGGTCACTTTTTAATATTAATGAGCGGAAAAGACGGAAAAGGGATCAAGGTTTGGATACCAATGCTGTTTGCGATCACATTGATCGCAGGCATGAGTATTGGTTTTAAGCTGCGCGACTCATTGAGAAATAAAAGAGATATTACTACCATTATACAGAGAAATGACCGCCTGGAGCAAATAATTGATCTTATTAATGCGCGCTACGTAGACTCGGTTAACGCTAACCTGCTTTATGAAGACGCGGTGAATGGTATTATTCGTCACCTAGACCCACATACGGTGTATATTCCGGCAGATAAGCTACAGTCAGTTAACGAAGAACTGGAAGGTAGTTTCTTTGGAATCGGGGTAGAGTTCTCAATAGTTAAGGACACTATACAAATAACATCAGTAATAGAAGGCGGGCCTGCAGAAGTAGCAGGCATACAGATAGGTGACAGGCTGATAAAAGTAGGTGACAGTGTTGTTGCAGGAACAGGCATTACCTCAACCCGTATCATCAAGATGCTGAAAGGAAAGCAGTTCTCCAAAGTATTCCTGACTATGATGGACCCAGTAAGAGACGAGACCCGCGTAGTGTCGTTAAAGCGTGATGAGATACCCAAATACAGTATAGAAGCGGGAGTAATGCTGGATAGTGTTACAGGTATCATCAAGATCACCCGGTTCAGTGCAACTACCTATGATGAGTTTGAAAAAGTACTGGCAGATCTGAAGAAACAGGGGATGAAAAAGTTGATAGTTGACCTGAGGCAAAACTCAGGCGGCTATATGGAGCCGGCAAAACAAATAGCCGATGAATTCCTTTCCGGCGATAAGTTGATCGTGATGACCAGGGGCATGAACTCTATGGTGAGGAAATATATTGCTGGCAATACAGGCGGATTTGAAGATGGTGAACTGGCTATACTGGTAGATGAACAGTCTGCCTCTGCCAGCGAGATACTGGCAGGTGCTATACAGGATTGGGACAGGGGAGTGATAATAGGAAGGCGCACTTTTGGTAAAGGACTGGTTCAGGACCAGTTCGATCTGGAGGACGGTTCGGCGTTGAGGCTGACCATTGCTAAATATTACACACCTTCAGGCAGGAGTGTACAACGTTCTTTTGAGAATGGCAGAGAAGCCTATAACCATGATTTCATGATGCGGTATGAAAGTGGAGAGTTGACCGGTTATGATACATTGAGTAATCCTGATACAACCAAATACTATACAGCCAATAACCGTGTGGTATATGGCGGGGGCGGTATAACACCTGATGTGTATGTGCCATATGATACGACAAAACTATCTACCTCATTGCTCAACCTCATATTCAGTGATAATGTAAAAGCTGTTGTATGGGATTACTATATCAACAACAGGACATCCCTAAAACAGTATAGAACTGTACGTGATTTTGGCAAGGCATTCAGTGCTGATACATTGGTACAAAACTATATCAACAGGCAGGACAGGCAGACGAAGAAAGTGGTTGAAATGATGCTGAAAAAAGAAAGATACCGTTCTTTTTTTGCATTGCAGATGAAAGCGCAACTAGCAAGGATGCTGTTCAGGGATAACGGGTATTACAGTATATCGTATAAGGATGATAATATGGTGGCTAAAGCACTTGAGATATTCAATTCCAATGTTTACTCAACTATTGTATCCCGGTAGTTCATTCAGCCATTGTATTGCCGTAATATTAACGGCATCTGCACAGTAGTGTGTATGGCCGTTACCAACCAACCAGTATTTACACTGCAGGGTATTATTATAGTTGAGTAGTTGATACAATGTTTTTTCATCTACAGTTACATCAGGTGCTTTACATTCTGCCAGTAACCACGGTTTATGTTCACGGTTGTACACGACAATGTCAAACCTTTTGTCCATGCTTCCGACAAGGATCTTCTTTTCCACTGCTATAAGTGAAGCCGGATATCGCATGTACTCAATGAAATATTGCAATAAAAACTGGCGTACGTGTTCTTCAGGAGTAAGCACTACCCATTTTTTTCTAATCGGGTCGAATACGAGTGTTTTACTGTTTTCTTTTTTCAACCTCAACGATATGCCTGTAAAGTCTATTTGCAACATCAGCGCAATAATAGTAATTAATGGCAACATATGATATGCAATATCCGTGGTCAAATCCGTAACTTTAATATAGTAAGTATATGAAAACAAAACAGGAAATAGTAGCCAACTGGCTGCCTCGATATACAGGTCAACCACTAAAAGCTTTTGGAAAGTATATTTTGCTGTGCAATTTCGGGGGATATGTATTGAAATTTGCCGAGATGCATAAGGTTGAGGTAATAGGAAAGGATAAGCCTATGCAGTGTGCTACTGCCGAAGGTATTACCATCATCAACTTCGGGATGGGGAGCGCAAATGCAGCTACGGTTATGGACCTGCTTTCTGCCATAAAACCGAAAGCGGTACTATTCCTGGGTAAGTGCGGTGGATTGAAAAAGAAGAACAAAGTAGGCGACCTGATATTGCCTATAGCGGCCATTCGAGGTGAAGGCGCTAGTGACGATTATTTTCCTAAAGAAGTACCTGCACTTCCTGCTTTCGCATTGCAAAAGGCCATTTCAACTACCATACGCGATCATGCAAAGGATTACTGGACAGGTACTGTATATACTACCAACCGAAGAGTGTGGGAACACGACACTGTATTTAAAGCCAGGTTAAGAACCATGCGTGCTATGGCGATAGACATGGAAACAGCAACTATATTTTCAACCGGCTTTTATAATGAAATACCTTCCGGGGCTTTGTTGCTGGTATCAGACCAGCCAATGGTTGCAGAAGGTGTAAAAACGGATAAAAGTGATCTGGGTGTTACGAAGAAATTTGTTAATATACACTTGCAGATAGGTATTGATTCGCTGAAACAACTGATCAACCAGGGCCTTACTGTAAAACACCTTAAGTTTTAATGCAGGAAAGAGACCGCATATTATCAGTAAACAACCTGAAGATATCTTTCGCAGGTGAACAGGAATTTATTGCGGTAGAAAATATCTCCTTTCATATTGATAAAGGAAGAACGCTTGCCATAGTAGGAGAAAGTGGTTCGGGGAAGTCGCTCACCGCATTGTCTCTGATGGGATTATTGCCACCAGGTGCAAAGCAGGAAGGAATAATAGTGCTTGCTACAGCGGATGGTACACAAGATATTTCAACTAATGCTGCAACACTTCGCGGAAGTGCAATAGGTATGGTGTTCCAGGAACCTATGAGCTCGTTGAATCCTGTGATGCGGATAGGAAAACAGGTGACTGAAGCTATCATGTTGCACCGGGCTGTGAGTGAGCAGGAAGCGAAAACGATAGCTATTGATTGGCTGAGAAAAGTGAAGCTGCCTGAGCCGGATAAAATATACAATCGTTACCCCCACCAATTATCTGGCGGGCAGAAACAAAGGGTAATGATAGCCATGGCTATGTGCAATAATCCTGCATTGTTGATAGCTGATGAACCTACTACCGCATTGGATGTTACCGTACAGAAAGAAGTAATAGAACTGATGCGTGTCCTCCAGAAAGAAGAAGGTGCTGCTATGGTATTCATCACGCACGACCTGGCATTGGCTGCACAAATAGCGGATGATGTATTAGTGATGCAGCAGGGTAAGGTAATGGAGCAAGGACCTGTAGATAAAGTTTTACAACATCCGGAACATCCTTATACCAAAGCATTATTAGCTTGTCGTCCATCTGCTGAACATAAAGGTAAAAGACTGAACATAGTAGCAGACTTTTTAGACGGCGATGTGCAGGGTAAGTCTGTAGAACGATATGATAATACGATTACTGACATCCCTATACTGGAAGTGAATAAGCTTAAAGTATGGTTTGAGACAACGCATAACTGGATGGGCAGAACAACAGGCTATTACAAAGCAGTTGATGATGTCTCATTTGTATTGAAAAAAGGTGAAGTACTTGGATTGGTTGGCGAGAGTGGTTGCGGTAAGAGTACAATCAGTAAAAGCCTGGTAGGATTGTTGCCTGTGCATGAAGGACAGGTAATGTTCAACGGTAAGGACCTTGCAACGATACGGCAGAAAGAATGGCGCTCTGTACGCAAGGATATACAAATGATATTCCAGGACCCGTTCGCATCGCTGAATCCGCGTATGAGTGTTGGCGATATGTTGATGGAGCCATTGGAAGTGCATCATATTGTCCCTCGTACTGAACGAAAAAAAGAAGCCCAAAGACTGTTGGATATAGTACAGTTGCCGGTTGATAGTGTGCGCAGGTATCCGCACCAGTTCTCTGGTGGACAAAGACAACGCTTAGGGATAGCAAGAGCTTTAGCCGTACGCCCGAAATTGTTGATATGCGATGAGAGTGTTTCCGCATTGGACGTAAGTGTACAGGCACAGATACTGAACCTGCTGAAAGACCTGCAAAGTGAGTTTGACCTCTCTTATTTATTCATCTCTCACGATTTGAATGTAGTACATTATATCAGCGACAGGGTGATGGTAATGCAAACGGGTAAAATTGTAGAAACGGGTAATGCGGAACAGGTGCTAAAGCATCCGGCTAATGACTATACGAAGAAGTTGATAGAGGCTATGCCGTAAAATGATATAAGTATGATTAAATTTTATGATTGCTATTTGAAGGCAATTGGTTTAGTTACAGGTTATTTTATGGATGCTCAATCTGAACCAGAGATATTATCCTATGCTGAGAATGTTCTTGAGGTTAAAATTACATGTTGGGAGCAAGATGAAAATGAATTGAATGGGATTAAAGATGCTGATTATTCACTGCAGATAAAATTTATAAATGTTATAGGGTACCAGGTATTGGCCGCAGAACTCCCTCCATACAGGTTAGATTCTGAAGGACATGATTTGCCTCCTTTTATTTTTGAAATCGATTACAACTCAGGCAATCTCTTAAAATTAATGCAGCGCTCATCAGAGAGCTGGTATCCTAAGCTTATTGAAATTCATGATCCTACTCTTTGGTATGCGTTGTTTTGGCGTTGGAAGCCATGGAAAAGAAAAATAAAATTACCTCCAAACTCTAAGAATTACCTGATTTGCGGACATGATACTTATATGGAAGTTTTAGCAGAGTCCTTTGAAGTTCAACAAAAATGATTTTCTTATCGTGCAATAAATACCGGTATCTCCACCATGTGCCTTACCTGGTTGATGGTTTCTCCGAATATCCAGTCTTTTAGTGTTTTGTGGCCATGGCTACCTAATATCAGCAGGTCGCAGTTGTTTTCTTTTACTATGCGTGCTATTTCACCAGTACGGTCTTTAAACCCAAGTATGCCTTCAGCTTTCAGATTTTTTTCATTAAAGTATTTCAGGTACCTGTTCAGTACTTCTTTGTCCTTTATAGTCTCGTAGTCTTTAGCCATGTCTTCCATAACACGTGCCTGCGCGCTTTCTACTACGTGTATCAAAACATATTCTGTACCAGCATTACCCAATTGCATGGCATAGCGTACCACCTTCATATCCTTGTCGCTGTAGTCCAGCGCAAGTGCTATTTTTTTGAATGGTTCTGATATAATATCCTGCAATGCTTCTGTTTTTATTTCTTCGTGTATGTTGATGCTTGCCGCTTCTCGTGTTTGCAATATCATTGGGTACACAAGCGTAATAATAAGTAAAGCCAGCAGACCCAGAGAGCCTGCAATGATAAGTATGCTTATCCATATGTTGTTGGCATCAGCTATCCATTCCACCGCAGTATCATATACCAGCTTCAGGTTTAAAATTACAATGATAATAGCGATAGTCCATGCAAGAGATTTTACTAATGGTTTGATAGCAAATACACCCATGCGTTTTTTATCACTAACAAAATGTATCAATGGTATTACGGCGAATGCCAGTTGCATACTCAAGAGTACCTGGCTGAATATAAGCATCTCATCTACCTTTTGCTCACCGGTATATAGTATTACGATAACAGCGGGAATAATAGCCAGCATACGTGTCAATATCCTGCGCATCCAGGGGCTGATACGAAGGCGAAGGTATCCTTCCATAACTATCTGTCCGGCAAGTGTTCCCGTTACGGTTGAGCTTTGGCCGGCAGCAATTAAAGCAATAGCAAACAGGTGAGATGCCCATTTACTACCCAGCATAGGTGCCAGCAAGCGGTGTGCATCTTTCAACTCTGCTACATCAGACATGCCTGCTTTGTAGAATACTGCTGCTGCAAGTACCAGGATGGCAGCGTTTACAAAAAAAGCCATATTCAGTGCTATCGCACTGTCAGCTATATTAAACCGTATAGCTTTTTTTACTGATTGTTCATCATGATCTACTTTTCGTGTTTGTACCAATGCTGAGTGCAGGTATAGGTTGTGTGGCATTACTGTAGCCCCTATGATGCCTATTGCAATATACAAAGCGGCACTGTTGGGGATAGTAGGTACAAAGCCTTTAGCCAGTTCGCCCATATCAGGTTTTGCAAAGAACATTTCTACCAGGAAACAACCACCTATTATAGCTACTAATGCAATGATGAATGCTTCCATTTTGCGCATACCCAGTTTCTGCAAGTATAGCAACAGTATGGTATCGAGAAATGTAAGCAGCACGCCCCATAATAAGGGGATGCCGATAAGCAGGTTGAGGCCTATTGCCATACCTAACACTTCGGCAAGGTCGCAGGCGGCAATGGCTATTTCTGCCAGTATGTATAAGGCAAAGTTTACACTACGTGGGTATACTTCACGATTGCACTGTGCCAGGTCCTTGCCTTGTACGATACCTAAGCGAGCACTTAAGGACTGTAATAACAGTGCCATTAGGTTACTCATCAGTAATACCCATATCAACTTATACCCGAATTGCGATCCACCTGCCAGGTCTGTAGCCCAGTTGCCGGGGTCCATATAACCTACGCTTACAAGGTAAGCAGGGCCAAAGAAAGCTACCAGCCTACGCCATCTTCCATTGGCTTTCGATGGGTCTACACTTTCATGTACTTCACTTAGAGATTTATGTGAATTATCAACGTTCACTTGTTGCCTAAAAATAATTTTAGGCAAATCTAAAACATTTGATTCAATTGTCATGTTAATATAAAATAATTTTATTTCAACTAAAAAATTAGTTTTAAAACTAAATAATTAGTAGGTTTACTAAAAGTTTAGTTTTAAAGCTATGAAGAAGGAGTTCAAACCACTGACCAAAGCCGAAGAAGAAATAATGCAGGTGCTATGGCTACTGGAAAAAGCATTTGTAAAAGATGTGATAGACGAGTTGCCTGAACCCAGGCCGCATTATAATACGGTAAGTACTATTATTAAGATATTGGAAGATAAGGGCTTTGTTGAGCACGAAAGCCTGGGCAAGTCTAACAGGTATTATCCGCTAGTGGCTAAAGAAGAGTATAGCAAAAAAAGTATGAACCAGTTTGTAGGGAAATACTTTGAAGGTTCGTTCGCCAATATGCTTTCATTTTTTGCAAAGGAAAAAAATATAAGTGTAAAAGACCTGGAGGAGATACTTGAAATAATGAAAAAGCAAAACACTAAAAAGTAAACGTTATGCTGTATATCATACAAACGATAGTTTATACAGGGCTGATGTTGGCTATATACTTGTTGCTGTTGGGTAATAAGCCTATGCATAAATTTAACAGGCTATACCTGTTATCAACAGCCGTATTGCCTCTTGTGTTGCCTATGCTGAAATTGCCTGAAGCATACAGGCCGCAACAGGTTCCGGGGAGTTTGTTCACAGGAGTGTTGCCTGAGGTTGTGATAAATAGCGGTAATAATGCTACTGCTGTTTCTATACCGTTATGGGCGACAATTGCAATGGCTTTGTACTTGTTGGTTGCTGTTGCTTTCCTGTTGCCCGGATTATTGTCGTATGCCAAAATGAGAAGGATAATTGGTGAAGGTGAGAAAGAAAATAAGGATGGATATGTATTGCTGAAACAAACCGGGTTTGGTCCGGGGAGTTGGGGCAGGTATATATTTCTGCCTGAGGGAGATGTGGATGAAACCATTATTGAACATGAAAGAGTACATATAGCATTACACCATAGCCTTGATATTATTTTCATAAGTATCATGCAAGCTGTAATGTGGCCTAATGTATTTCTGCATCTGCTCAGAAAGGAACTGGTGCAGGTGCACGAGTTCCAGGCAGATGCCGCAATAAACATGGAGGCGGCAGATTATTCTGTCTTATTGTTGTCCTCTTTGTTCCATACTGACAAATTATACTTAACTCATACATTTATTGATCATCCTATAAAAAGAAGAATTATGATGTTGCACAAAAACAAGACAACCGCAAAGCTGAGAGGTGTAGTAGCCTCCTTAGCTGCCACATGCCTGCTGGCCTGTATCATTACCATGCAAAGCTGCGAACGGGGGCAGACAGAAGTGAGAAAGGAACCCGTACTGGCATTTACAGCCAAGATGCCGGAACCGGGTTACGATGTTTATGAATTCCTGGCGAAAGCGGTTAAGTACCCGCAAGAGGCAAAGGATAAAGGTATTGAAGGCAGGGTAGCTATAAAATTTGTGGTAGATAAGACCGGTAAGATAAGGGATGCGGAAGTAGCCAGTAAAAAGGCAGACCCGATATTAGCGCAGGCTGCAATGGATGCCGTTGTTCAATTTCCTGACTGGACCCCGGGAGAAGATTCGACAGGTAACAAGGTACCTGTTTACTATACTGTTCCTATTACTTTCAAGTTAGAACATGATGATACTGTAACGAGGCAAGACGGGGTAGTAGATCGTAATGTATCGGATAAATAAAACAAGATGGTATTATGCATAACAGTACTACCCGGTCACCCGAAAATAAAATTAAGAAGTAATATTCCTGTATAAGTTCTATTATAAGCCTCCCTGTTACGGGAGGTTTTTTATTGTGTTATTCTGTCATTTCGTATCTTGCCGCCCGTTATGAGTAAGGAAATTGTCAACTCATAGGATGCTTTACTGGTAGTTGTATAGTTATTATTTAATTATATTCTCAGATTGTATTAAAAGTTGTCTTTCGCAAATACACACGATTTATGTCGATAAATTTTAAGATAGCGGTAGATGATATTTTTACTTATGAGCAAATTCCGGATGATACAATCTTAAGAGAGGATATGTATCAGGCAACCTTTGAACAATATGTAGTTGATTGTGGATGGTATGAAACTGATGAAGGCGGAACTTTTATTACTTATCTGATAAAAGATTTTGATTGGGAGATGCCTGTAATCAAGATCCTGACTAAGGATTTTGAAAATGCTAAATGGAGTATAAATGTTTGTAAAGAGTACCTGGAGAATTTATTTTCTGTAAATGGTGCTAAATGAAACAAAAACTAAATTGAGACACAACTTTTAATACTATGTCTAAGGAAATTGTTGTTAGCGGAATACGTTCTACAGGCTTTCTGCACCTGGGCAACTACTTTGGTGCTATGCGCAACTATGTGAAAATGCAGGATGAGTATAACTGCTATTTCTTTGTGGCGGATTATCATTCGCTTACCACGCACCCCGACCCAAAGGATCTACGTGGTAATGTGTACAGGGTAGTGGCTGAGAATGTGGCCTGCGGATTGGATCCTGATAAAGTAGCACTGTATGCACAGAGCGACGTTCCCGAGATACCGGAGTTGTACCTGATGATGAATATGCTGGCCTATAAAGGTGAGTTGGAGAAGGTGCCTACATTCAAAGACAAAGTGCGCCAGCAGCCGGAGAATGTCAATGCGGGATTGCTGACCTATCCTGTACTGATGGCGGCTGATATCATTATTCATAAAGCGGTAAAGGTGCCTGTGGGTAAAGACCAGGAGCAGCATGTGGAGATGGCGCGCAATTTCGTCAACAGGTTTGCCAGCAGGTATGGTGAGTTGTTCCCTGAGCCATATCCCTTCAACTTCAGCGAAGAACTGATAAAAGTGCCCAGCCTGGATGGTACGGGTAAAATGAGCAAGAGCGAGAACGTTAATGCAACCTTGTACCTGGCTGATGAAGATGATGTGATACGCAAAAAGGTAATGAAGGCAAAGACGGATTCGGGTCCTACAGAGCCGAATAGCGAAATGCCTGAATATATCCGCAATATCTTTCAACTGATGAGCCTGGTGTCATCTTCTGATGTGGTGGACGCTTATAAAAAAGCTTATAATGAATGCACTATCCGCTATGGTGATATGAAAAAGCAACTGGCGGAAGATATGGTAGCCTTCATTGCTCCTATCAGGGAGCGGGCAAAGGACTTGCAGAACAACGAAGACCGGATAAGGAAAATATTAAAAGAGGGCGCGGAAAAAGCCCGTGCCAGCGCATCAGTCACCATGTCTGAAGCGAGGAAGATGATCGGTATCAACTATTATTAATGCCGTGATGTTTGAATTAGAAGATTATATTGTATTTTAAAGTAAGTGATATAGTGCGGTTGGGTTAATAATTAAGTTTACCGATTACTTTTCAAGAGGATATATGGCAAAGAAAAAAGTATTGAAACACATAGCTGTGGCCGGTAATATCGGCGCGGGAAAAACCACATTGACCTCTGTATTAGCCAAGCACTATAAATGGACCCCCAACTACGAGGATATAGACACCAATCCGTACCTGGTAGATTTTTATGATGATATGCACCGTTGGTCGTTCAATCTGCAGGTGTACTTCCTGAATACCCGCCTGAAACAACTACAGGAGATAAGGAAGGGTAGTAGCACTGTGATACAGGACAGGACGATATACGAAGACGCTTATATATTCGCTCCCAACCTTTCTGATATGGGGCTGATGAATAAGCGGGATTTTGATAATTATACCTCATTGTTCAATACGCTCAGGGAAATGATAGAGCCGCCCGACCTGCTGATTTACCTCAAAGCGTCTATTCCTAAGCTGGTAGACCAGATACAGAAACGCGGCCGAGAATATGAAGAGAATATCAGGCTGGACTACCTGAAACGCCTGAACGAGAACTATAACAAGTGGATAGATAAGTACAACGACGGCCAGTTGCTGGTAATAGATATCGATAACCTGGACTTTACCGAAAATGAAGAGGACCTGGCAGAAGTGTTGCGTAGGGTAGACGCCCAGATAAACGGTCTGTTCTGATCATTGTAACTTTCCGTTCATTTGCACGATATACCTTTATCACGATACTGAAATACACTAACTCATGTTTAAAAATAAGTTCACCTTATTCTTTCTTCTGATACTGGCGCCATATGCATTGCTGGCGGGTGTACTGAAAGGTAAAGTGACTGACAGGAAAGGTGAACCATTACCTTACGCTACCATCTATATCAAAGGTACTACTACAGGTACTACCGCCAACGCTGATGCCAACTATAGCATAGTATTGCAACCCGGTACTTACAACGTATTGTGCCAATATATAGGTTTTCAACAACTGTCATTCAATATAACCATTAAGGGAAATGAAGAGCTGGTGCACAACTTTTCATTGCAGGAGCAGTCATTACAAATGAACAATGTTGTGGTGAAAGCCAACGCAGAAGACCCCGCCTATCCCATTATCCGGAAGACCATCAAAAAGCGTAAGTTCCACCAGGACCAGGTACATGCTTTCCAGACATCGATATATATGAAGGCCGTATTGCGTAACAGCTCAATGCCTGAAAAGATTCTGGGTATTAAGATACCTACTGAAGAGGTAACAGGAGCAGGTGGTGGCGGAGCTGATTCCAGCAAGCTGGGGGTGTTGTACCTGAGTGAACAGGAAGCGGAGTATTATGCTGACGGCAAGAAAGAGCGCACCATCATTCGCGGTGTAAAACAAAGCGGAGACCCTAAAGGAGTGGGTATTTCAAGAGTGCCACCCGTTGTTTCATTTTACGATAATAATGTGAACCCCTTATGGAACATCAGTGAGCGGGGCTTTATATCGCCTATAAGTGATGGGGCGATGAACTATTATAAATACCACTACGAAGGTGAGTTCATACAGGACGGCTATACCATTAATAAAATATCCGTTACGCCTAAGAGGGACTACGAGCCTTTGTTTTATGGCACTATATATATAGTAGACAAAGATTGGGCGGTGCACAGCCTGGACCTGACTTTGACCAAAAAATCGGGGCTGGACCTGTTAGATACCCTTAAAGTAGTGCAAACCTACATACCTCTGAAAAAAGATACCTGGGTGATCAAGAGCCAGGTGCAGTATATCCAGTTATCACTTATTGGTTTTGGTATAAACGGTAATTTTCTTGCTGTGTATGATAACCAACAGGTGAACGGCAAGATACCGGACAGCATGTTTGCCGGTAAGATCGTGAGTTCATACCTGAGTGAGGCCAATGATAAAGATTCTGCATATTGGAACAGTGCACGTATCATACCCCTTGAAAAGGATGAGGTGCAGGATTATCATAAACGCGATAGTATCTATACCCTTGAAAACTCGCCCGGGTACCTGGATTCTATCCGCCGCAGGCGCAACAGGTTCACTGTGGGCGATGTAATAAACGGGGGCTATTACCATGCTACCAAAAATAACAAAAGTGTTATTACTACGAACTCACTATTGCAGGGAATGGTGACCTATAACAACGTAGAAGGACTGGCTGTGACTCCCAAGGTATGGTACGAACATGAGGTAGATACCGGAAAGACACTCAGTGCCGTAATGGCCATTCGTTATGGTTTTGGTAATACTCACCTGAATGCCATCAGCCGTATCAGCTACCTGCAAAAAGACCGTGCGTGGCTGAGCCGGTATTGGGAGACAGGGGTTGAAGGTGGTAAGTACATCCATCAGTACAATCCACACAGCAGTGTGACCCAGTTATATAATACCATTGCGGCCTTATGCTATGGCAAGAACTTCCTGAAGATCTACGAAAGCTACCGGGCTGCGGGGTTCTTCAACCGAAACTTTGGCAGCGGGCTGAGGATTGGGCTGAAAGCCGGTTTTGAGCAGCGAATACCTTTGTCTAATACCACTTTCTACACCTGGGCCAATAATGACCCTGAAAAATGGACCGATAACGTGCCGGCACCATTGCAGGGACAGGTATGGGAACAACATAATGCTGTTCTTGCCCACATCTCAGTATCGTACCGCCCGGGAACCAGATATGTTCAGTACCCTAAATTCAAGTCGCCGATACGCAGCAAGTGGCCGCTTTTTTATGCCGTTTATGACAAGGGTGTGCCGGGTATACTGAATAGTAAAACGGATTTTGACAAGTGGCGTTTCGGGCTGAACGATTACCTGAATATGAAACTATTCGGCAGCCTGCAATACAATATCGCATCGGGCGGTTTTTTAAATAAAAACTATGTAAGCCTGCCTGATATGATGCATATAGCAGACAATCAGCTGTTGGTTGCCTCGCCCTACCTGATGAGCTTCCAATTGGCGCCTTATTACCTGTTCAGCAATACAGCCAGCCTTTATGGCGAGGGGCATGTGGAGTGGAACCTGAACGGTTTCCTGACCAACAAAGTGCCATTGCTGAGAAAACTGGGCTGGACCCTTGTAGCTGGTAATAACACCCTGTATATCGACCGGAACAATTACTACACCGAGGCCTTTGTAGGTATTGATAATATCGGCTTTAAATTGTTCAAATTGCTGCGCCTGGACCTGGTACGGGGCTGGGATGCTACAGGCCAGGTACGTACCGGTTTCAGGCTGGGTATTAATGATGCCATCCTTACCGGCCTGACGGGCATATCCATAGGCAACGACAAAGAAAAATTCAACTGGTAGCATTACTGTTCAGTTATCTGCATTATGTATTTACATAAATACATATGGGTAATTGCTATTGCTGAAAACAGGTCTTTTTGTATCGTTTTGTATCGAAATTGAACGTTTTTTAGGTGGGGTATCTTAATTTATACATAGTTGCTGTTTTATTGTTATGTATAAAGCCTTCCTGTTATCCTCTTTTCCCGGGTTGTTTTCATGAAGTCAAAGAGCTTTAATTGATTGTACAAATATACGTAAAATTGTCATTATTTTAAAGCCTATATTCAGGAATTGATAATAAAAAATATGTACCAGGCAGACTAAACTTATGTTAATAAATTGTGTCTGACAGGAAATTCAGACACAAACATGCGCACAAACAATATTTTACTGATCCTCATCTTATTGTTGTCTTTATCTGCCTGTAAAAAGGAGAGAGAAGATATAACAACCACCTATACGGGCAATGTATCTGACAGGTTTACCCAGTTTGGCATCCAGGGCCAGAAGATCATCACCAATCCGTCGGGCTATGCGCCACTTACAGCGAAAATAGAGTTGGAAACCGCTTTTAAAACCCGGGCCGTTATCAGGGTAGTAGGTAAACACGGTGACCATTCGGATATCGTAAAAGAGTTTAACGTGTATGACTATAAGCATAGCCTGCCTGTAATGGGCATGTATGCCGACTATGATAACATTGTAGAACTTACCCTGTATGATGAGCAGGGTAAGAGCATGGGCAGCAGTGCTGTTGCCATACATACCGGACCGGTGGTGGCCGATCTGCCAGCTATAGACATCAATGTGCCACCGGCGGACGGTGAGAATGAAATGATACTGGTAAGCTATTTTGGCTACGCCGAAAAACTACAGCCGCAAAAGCCGTTTGTTTTTGATAAATACGGAGATATACGCTGGTACCTTGATTATACGAACCACCCTCAACTGAAGGACATGCAATTTGATGACGGGATGGAGCTGCTGCAGAACGGCAACCTGTATTTCGGAGATATGAGTACACATGCCATCTACGAGGTGAACTATTTTGGCGAAGTACAGAATACCTGGGATCTGAAGTCGCAAGGATATTTGTTCCATCACCAGGTACTGGAGAAACCGGATGGCAACTTCCTGGTATCGGTAAGTAAAGCAGGGCTGAGCACTGTAGAGGATTTTATCATCGAGGTGAACAGGAACAGCAAGCAGGTATCGAACGTATGGGACCTGCGCGAATCGTTGCAGAAAGACAGGATGACGATGCAGCTTGACGAGAGTGACTGGATACATGTGAACGCGGTAGAATACAGTCCTGCCGATAACTGCATAGTTGTGTCGGGCAGGCACCAGGGGCTGATAAAGCTGGATATGAACAACAACGTGAAATGGATCATGGGGCCGCACCGTGGCTGGGATAGGGCCGGAAATGGTGTGGACCTGACACAGAAACTGCTGCGGCCGCTTGATAAGAACGGCAACCTGATAACTGACCCGGCAGTGGCAGATGGCGCCGTGAACCACCCTGATTTTGAATGGAACTGGTACCAGCATGCCCCGCTATTGATGCCCGCCGTCCATATTATGTGTTTTGACAACGGGCAAACAAGGAATTTTACAGAAGAGGGCGCGTACAGCAGGGCTGTAGAGTTTGTGGTAGATGAAGCTAATATGACCATACAGCAGGTGTGGCAATATGGTAAAGAGCGTGGGCTGGAAACATTCGGTGCCTATGTTTCGGATGTGGATATAGACCCATTGAAGCATACCGTCATATTTGCGCCGGGTGATGTGGCATTGAATAACAACCTGGTGTTTTATGGTAAGGTGATAGAGCTGACGGCCAATACATCGAACGTGGTTTTTGAAGCAACCATATATCCACCTAACCCCTACTATATCCTTACTTTTCACAGGGTAGAGAAAATAAAATTCTGATAGTGCTGAATACAGTATAGCAAAGGGCTGCCATAGGTAGCCCTTTGATTATGACTTTTTCTCAAACCTGATGTTCTTTACCCTGCCTGCATCCAGTTCAAATCCTGTTACTTTACCTTCCTTTCGTTTAAAGCGGAATGTCAGTCCTTCGGAGGTGAAACCATCGGTATCATATAGCTCCATATCGGTTCCTTCATCATCGTTTATTTTTATTTTTAGTTTTCCTTCTTCAAGATATACGTTATAGGTAATATCGAGTTCGGCACTGTAGTAGTTTCCGGTATATTCCTTCTGTTGTGTAGCGGACAGGCTGATGTCTTTTTTTCTTTTACAGTCCGTCACATCACCATCCTGCTCGATACTTAAGGTTTGTGTTTTACCATCTTTAAGGTCGGTGAATGTAAAGCTGATATCGTTTACGCCCGGTATGGTGTATTTATTGCCCCCTGTTGTTGCCAGGTTACTCGTGGCATTGTTCCAGCTTTGTTTAAAATTGAGTGAATCGTTTTTGATACTGATCTCCATATCTGCGCCGGGCTGAATAGTGTAGGTACCGGTCATTTGTTCTTTTGTAAATAATGCTACCTGCTCTTTGGGTTGTTCTTCTGTTGTTTTTTCTTTTTTCTCTTCCTGTACAAATTTGTCCTGCAGGAATATCTTAGCTACTTTGAAAGCCATGTTCGTGGGATTAGCATCGGCCCTGTTGGCCAGTATGGCCACCGTGAAGTGTTGGTCAGGGAAACGCAACATTTCTGCACGATACCCGACAAATGCGCCGCCGTGCCATATGGTTTTTAATCCCTTATATGAATCTACAACAAGACCGCAGGCATAATCTATCGTATCTCCACTGTTCAATCTGCCGCGTGTGGTCATCATATCCCAGAACTGCCTGTTCAGCACCGTTGCATTATGATATGCATCGTCCCATTTTTTCAGGTCTTTGATGGTGCTTAATATGCCGCCATCACCGATAAGTCCCAGCGTGGTCATACATATCTTGTAGTCATTACTATCACCGGGTTCGTACCCCGTCGCCCTGTATCTTACTATTTGTGTGTGGTCGGTATGAAAATGCGTATGGCTCATGCCAAGGGGGGTGAATATCTCTTTCTGAGCATATTCAGCCATATTCATGCCCGCTACTTTGTTTACTATCTGCCCCAGCAGCCAGTAGCCAGTATTGCTGTACAGGTGTTCTGCTCCCGGTTCAAAGTTCAGTTCAGCCTGGCGGGTTATCCATTGCATGACGTCATCGTCCGTATAATAGTCATCATCACCTACGCCCTTAAGATAAGACAGAACGAGGTAGTCTCTGATGCCACTGGTATGGTTGAGCAGGTGCCTGATGGTTATCTTTTTTGCATAAGCAGGGAATTCAGGATAGAATTTATCCAACGTGTTATCAAGGCTTAGCTTGCCTTGCTGCACCAGCCTGATGACGCAGGCTGCTGTGAACTGCTTGGCGGTGGAGCCTATCCTGAATACAGAACTGTCTGTATTAGGTATATCATACTCAAGGTTGGCCATGCCATAGCCTTTGGTATATAACAGTTTGCCATCTTTATAAATACCCAGTGCACAGCCGGGTACGCCGGGTTTGTCCCATTTAGCAAAAATACTGTCTACGGCTGCTGCCTGTGGTATTTGAGCTGATAGTGTAGTGGAGAGTAAAAATGATAATATGAATAGATTGAATGTTCTCATTGCAGTGCGTTTTCAAGTGTATCGAATGTACACAAGCTTTGTTACAGGTATGTGAAAAGATTTTTTGAGGAGGGAGGAATGTTAAAAAGCAAAAAGCCTCAGCAAATGAATTGCTGAGGCTTTTTTGAAAGTAGTCCGACCTGGATTCGAACCAAGACAGACAGAACCAAAATCTGTAGTGCTACCATTACACCATCGGACTTTCCATCCCGTAAGGGTGTGCAAAGGTAAATCTCAGGAATAACTTGCCAAAATTTTTTAAGAATAATTTTTTCTTTTACGTTTGTAGTGGGGTAACAATTAATCAGCTTCAACCAGCATGTCATTCGCTTCAACGCCGCGCAGGTACGTTATTTGGTCGATATTTATCGGTATTGCATTCGTGATATTGGTGAAGTTGTTATTCCTGCAGGTTTTTGATGATCAGTATAAGATACTGGCCAATGATATAGCCATTACACGTAAAGTAGAGTATCCTCCACGTGGTGTTATATATGACAGAAAAGGTAAAGTGATGTTGTATAACCAGGTGGTGTACGACCTGATGGTGACTGCTTACGAGGTGCCTAAAGACCTGGATACAATGCTGCTGTGCAATGCGCTGGGTATAGATACCACCACATATAAAAAGTTGTTTCATCGTGCGTCTGTAAAGAACGGACCGCGACGCAAAGCTGCGATGATAGAGCAGCTGACGCCGGAGCAAACGGCGAAGCTGCAGGAAAATATGTATGCATTTCCGGGTTTTGAGTTGAGCGAACGTTATATACGTACCTATCCCAATCCGCATGCGGCGCTGGTATTGGGATATATAGGAGAGATATCAAAATCTAAACTGAAGGATGAGAAATACGCCTCCTACAGGCAAGGTGATTATCTGGGTATCAACGGGCTTGAGTATACCTACGAAGATGTATTGCGCGGACAGCGGGGTATACATTACCTGGAGCGCGATAACTTCAACCGGCCTACGGAGCCTTACCTGAAAGGGCAGTTGGATACACCGGCGGTAGCGGGAAGGTCGATAGAACTGTACCTGGATGCGGAATTGCAGGCATATGGAGAAGAACTGATGGCGCACAAGCTGGGCAGTGTGGTGGCTATTGATCCTAAAACAGGGGGTATACTCGCGATGGTGAGCGCACCGTCGTACGACCCGAACCTGCTGCGCGGAGCAGAGCGTTCAAGGAATTTTGCCAAACTGGAAAGAGATGCCACCCATCCGTTGTATAACAGGGCCATCAAGGGAGAATATAACCCTGGGTCAACGATGAAGCCTATGACAGCACTTATTGCACTGGATGCGGGTGTTATCACGCCATCGTTTGGTTATCCGTGTATGGGCGGTTATTACAGTTGTGGCAGGCGGATAGGCTGTACACACACCGGTGGCGGGCACGCCGCCAACCTGAGGCTGGCACTGGCTCACTCATGTAACGCCTATTTTGTGCATATACTCAGGCTAATGGTAGATGCCAAGAAATATGGTAGTGTGAAAAAGGGCGTACAGCGCTGGCACGACTACTGCTACGATTTTGGTTTCGGTCGTCCTACCGGTGTAGACCTGCCCTATGAGGGCGGTGGCACGTTGCCTGATTCAGCATTTTATAACCGGATGTACCGTGGCAACTGGAACTCCTGTAATATGTTGTTTGTAGGTATGGGGCAGGGTGAGATAGCACTGACGCCGATACAAATGACCAATGCGCTCTCTATTATTGCCAATAAAGGATATTATTACACACCACACCTGGTGAAATCAATTGGTGGAAATGAGCATGATACCATGCTGGCCAAATATCATGTAAAGCATACAGTGACCAATATACCGGATACAGTGTTTAGGATAGTGGCGCTGGGTATGCAGGATGTGGTAGAGCATGGTACAGGTAAAGTAGCACAATTGCCCGGTGTGAACGTATGCGCCAAAACCGGTACGGTAGAGAACAAAGCCAATGTTGGCGGCACGGTGGTAAAGATGAAAGACCACTCGGTATTCGTGGCCTTTGCGCCGAGAGAAGATCCTAAGATAGCCATTGCTGTTGTGGTAGAGAATGCGGGGTTTGGTGCATCATGGGCGGGGCCGGTGGCCAGCCTGATGATGGAGAAGTACCTGAATGATACCATAGCTACCAACAGGAAACACCTGGAGACCAAGATGTATGGCGCAAATCTCATCAACCAGTATATATACACGATAGACTCGATGCAACGTATGAAAGACAGGCAGCGATATGAACGCAGACTGGAGCAGGGGCGTATAACTGATAGTATTCAACGGGTGAAAGACTCGATGGTGATGGATAAATGGTACAGAAAAATTTACGGACAATAGATAATCCATGAGTACAACCAACAAAACGGTATTCGGCAGGGTAGACAGTATTACGTTACTGATGTACCTGGCATTGTGCCTGATAGGCATGGTGACCATTTTTTCAGTTGAGCACCGTAGTACAGACCCGAGCATCTTTATGATGAGCAAGAGTCATATGCGCCAGTTTGTTTGGTTAGGTATCTCACTTTTTGCGGGTGTACTTATATTGTTCACGGATAGTAAATTCTTTTCATCAGTAGCTTATCTTTCGTATGCTATAGGGCTGTTCCTGCTTTTGCTGACCGTATTTATAGGTGTGGGCACCAAGGGCTCGGCATCGTGGCTTGGGTTTGGTCCTGTGCGGTTTCAACCGGGGGAGGTGCATAAAATATTCACTTCGCTGGCGATAGCGAAATTCCTTTCATCGCCCGAAACGAACTTCAATACCTTAAAACACCGGCTTATTGCCGCGGCTCTGGCATTAACACCTGCGGTACTTATCGTGCTGCAGCAGGAGACAGGGCTTGCGCTGGTATATGTATGTTTCTTCCTGGCTATGTATCGTGAGGGGTTGCCGCATATAGTACTTATTATCGCTTTTTCAGCTATTGTACTTACGCTTACCACATTGCTGGTACCCAAAATAACATTGTTGTATATCGTTACCGGACTGGCCATTGCTATTGGTGTATTGATAAGAAAAGCACTGAGGCGCGAAATGATGGTGCGTGTAGTACTGGTAGGCGTGTGGTTGGTTGTGATATTATTCTCACAATTTGCCGTACCATTCGCATTTAAACATGTATTGCAGAAACACCAGATAGAACGTATCTACACTACCCTTGGGCAAGATGTACCCGATGATTACCTGGAACCTGCCGACAGGGGTAAAAAACGCGGTGGCAATATTTCGGGTTATAACGTGTGGCAATCTAAGATAGCCATCGGCTCCGGTGGTTTTAGCGGAAAAGGATTCCTGAATGGGACCTCTACCAAAAACGAATTTGTACCAGAGCAGAACACGGATTTTATTTTCTGTGCGGTGGGCGAGCAGTTCGGGTTTTTAGGCAGTGCTGCCCTGGTATTGCTATACCTGGGGCTGATGTTGCGTATACTGTTCGTGGCAGAGCGGCAAAGGTCTGCATTTAGCCGTGTATATGCCTATTGCGTGGCATCTATTTTGTTTATACACTTTGCCATTAATATATCTATGACCATAGGGCTGGCGCCTGTTATAGGTATCACACTGCCATTGTTGAGTTATGGGGGTACATCGTTGTTATCATTCAGTATCCTTATATTCATATTGTTAAGGTTAGATGCTGACAGGCAGGTAATGATACGCTGATGCCTTAACTTTGCGCACTTATGGCAGAAGTATTCCCGTTATCAGAGGGTGTTTTTACAGTGGGACATGATAAGCAGTTCGTCCCTTTCAGGCTAAATAATGATGTGTTGACGGACAGGCCTACGGGTTCGTTGCTCGTGGAGATACAACCTTTTCTTGTAGTAACGGCGAAGGATGTTATTATGCTGGATACCGGCCTGGGTTATGAGCGGGATGGTGTATTGCAGATACACGAGAACCTTAGGCATCTTGGCTACGAGCCTGAAGATGTGACCAAAGTATTGCTTTCTCACCTGCACAAAGACCATGCAGGTGGTGTGGTGTATCGTGACGAGAAAGGACTGATAAAAAACACCTTTCCAAGGGCAGAGTATTATATCTATAAGCCTGAAGTGCAGTTTGCCATGGATAAAGGTTCGCCTTCATTTGATACTACGCAAATTGAGCCCTTGCTCACATCGCCGCAAGTGCACTGGCTGGAAGGAGAAGAAGGTGAGATAGATGGTTACATAAAATATTTTCATTCCGGTGGACATAGTCCTCAACATATCGTTTTTCTTATCGCCGATGGTAAAGACAAAATATTTTTTGGTGGCGATGAAGCACCGCAACTAAAGCAGATGAAAATAAAGTACGTAGCCAAATATGACTATAATGGTAAAAAAGCGCTAGCACTGCGTGAGCAATATGCAGAGCAGGGTAGGGCTGAAGGCTGGAAATTTCTCTTTTACCACGATGTAGGTTCGCCCGTGGCGGTGCTATAGTTACTTTCTGCCCTTACTGCCCGATGGTGGCGGTCCGTGACGTTTGCCCAGTTCTTTTATGAGCATCTGCCTGAACCCGGTTTCAGCGTTGTATAGCTCAACCAGTTGTTCGGCTGTGATGGTTTTGAGCAGTTCGTCTTTGTATTTTTTCTTCAGTTCCAGTTCATTCTCCTGGTAGTCCAGGTTGGCTTCCAGGTATTCGCGGGCTGCGTCTCTGCTTGCAGTCGGATTTTCATTCCTGTATTTATCGAAAAACTTTCTGCGCGTGTCCCATTTTTCTTTTTCGTAACGATTGTATACCGGCCAGAATTTCTGTGCCTGCTCTGAAGTAAGGTCCAGCTTTTCAGTTATATAAGCGATCTTTAACGCCTTGATCCGATCGTGTTTATGATCACGGTCGGGCTGAGCGATAACAGTCGTAACCGCCAGCAGCATTGTCAATAAAAATAATCCTGTCTTTCTCATTGTTCACTCCTTTTATTGCCACCCGGAATTTTCCAGGTAATCTTCAATGGTTTCATCTTTTAAATTTCCTGCCTGTGTTTGCAATGTAGTATTGCCATCCAGGTTGTTAATGATGTATTCTGTATCAAACTCGTCTATATGGTCCTGGACATAGGCCATGATCGCCTCATCAGGTATTTCGTTGAGCTGTTGTTGTATACTTATTGTTTGCGGATTCAACATCCTGTATGAACCTATACTGATAGATAGTATGAGCATGGCTGCCGCCGCCCAGCGCACATTCAGCCATATGCTTTTGCGTGGTGTTGTGGCTGTGCTTGCCGCTGCATCTGCTTTTTTAGCAGCGTTAAGTGTTTGTTGCGGCAAGGTGTCAAAGTACCCGACCGGAACGTTGAATGGTATCTCTTTTGTCAATTCAACCCCTGCAGATGCCAGGTGGTAAATGTCTGCAGCAAGACCATCAAAATAACCGGCAGGCACCTGGTATGGCATCCCTTTAGGGTAGCTTGCCAACGTGCTGTTAAGGTCTTTTAATTCATTTAATATGTCTTGTTCGCGTTCCATTATTTGTTTGACTGATAAAAGTTATTACCGTTTAATTTTCTTTAATAAATGTCTCAACTTTTTTGACAGCATGATGATATGATGCCTTTAGCGCGCCTTCTGAAGTGTTGAGTATTTCCGCCATCTCGGTGTAAGGCATTTCGTCATAATACCTCAGGTTGAAAACAATGCGCTGTTTTTCAGGCAACGACTGTATGGCCTGTTGCAATTTCCACTCCAGTTTTTTTGCATCAAAACCTGTTTGTGCTACCAGTTTCTCTGCCAGCATATTCTCCCCGGTATCCAACGGCAGCGAGCGGCGTTTTTTTTCTTTCTCCAGCCAGGTGAGTGTTTCGTTGGTAGCTATCCGGTACAGCCATGTATACAGGTTGGCCTCGCCCCTGAAATCTTCAAGATTGCGCCACACTTTTATGAAAACATGCTGCAAAATATCATTACTGTCCTCGTGTTCCACCACCATGCGGCGTATATGCCAATACAGTTTCTGTTGATACTTGCGTACCAGCGCCGTAAACGCAGCTTCACGTGTGTCCTCATCTTTAAATAAGGCCAGTAAAGCATTGTCGTCAGTATCTGTAATAGTCTTAGGCATATTCAACCATAGGGTGCAAGTTATAGACGAAAATAAGTTTTAAAGGTTTAAAAGGTGGGATTAATGTTAACATCATCTTAGCTTTGCAGCCTTATGCCTGCTTTTCAAGATTTAAGGATCATATTTCTGGGTACGCCTGATTTTGCAGTAGCCTCGCTGAAGGCGCTCATAGATGCGGGGTGTAATGTAGTGGCCGTAGTTACCGCGCCGGATAAACCTGCAGGCAGGGGTAAGCAATTGCAACAATCGGCCGTGAAGCAATACGCATTAACACAGCACCTGCCCGTATTACAACCTGAAAAGCTGAAAAACCCTGATTTCCTGGCCGAACTGGCTTCGTATAAAGCTGACTTGCAGGTAGTGGTCGCATTCAGGATGCTGCCTGTAGCCGTGTGGGATATGCCACCTATGGGGACTATCAATGTGCATGGCTCATTGCTGCCACAATACAGGGGTGCAGCCCCTATAAACCGGGCAGTCATAAACGGGGAAAAGGAAACAGGTGTAACCACTTTTAAATTACAGCACGAGATAGATACAGGCGATATTCTTTTGCAGAAAAAAGTAGCTATACTACCAGAGGATAATGTGGGGTCGTTATACGAAAAGTTGATGCATGCCGGTGCGGAACTACTTGTGACCACTGTTAAAGGCCTTGCAAGTGGGGAACTCGAAGAAATACCACAAAACGATATTCCTGAAGCTGAGCTTAAGGCAGCTCCTAAAATATTCAAAGAGGATACACTTATAGACTGGAATAAGCCTGTAAAAGATATTCATAACCTTATAAGGGGAATGTCTCCATATCCGGCAGCATATACTGTATTGCAAGACAAATTTTTCAAAATATACCGATCGCATATTGAACAGGCTATACCGGCTGTCGCTCCCGGTAATTACGAAACGGACGGTAGGACCTATATGCGTTTTGCTGCGCAGGATGGCTGGGTGTATGCCGACGAAGTGCAGCAGGAAGGTAAAAAACGTATGGATATTGTTTCCTTTCTCAGGGGCTTCAGAGGGTAGCTATAGGAAATACTCCGCGGCAAGAGCATAACCCTTTAGTCCCAGCCCGGTGATGCAACCAACACATTTTGATGCTGTAAGCGATTGTTTGCGGTATTCTTCCCTGGCATATATGTTCGAAATATGTACTTCTACCACCGGTATATCGATAGCGGCTATCGCATCTGCCAGTGCCACGCTGGTGTGGGTATACCCGGCCCCGTTGAAGATAATGCCTTTTACTTTGCCCCTGCATTCGTGCAGGAAATTCACTAATTCACCCTCCACATTGCTCTGGTAGTAGGTGAATGCAACTGAGGGGTATTTTTCTTTCAATTCATCCAGGTACTGCTCAAACGATATATTGCCATATATGTCTTTTTCGCGCGTGCCCAATAAATTAAGGTTGGGACCGTTAATAATAGCCAGGTGGAGCATAATGAATTGTTTGAACAATATTAATAAATTACCGCTATTATATACTTTTGTAGCTGCCGTTATATCTAAAACAGTGTTATTATGCCTACGATAGAAGAACATTTAATAACCAAGCCGATCAAAGATCCTTACCACAGGGCTTTTCTGAACATCATGTTTACCGGTGTGTGGTTGCAACAGAAAATGGGGCAGATACTGAAACCGTTTGATATTACTGAGCCCCAATATAATGTACTACGTATACTGCGCGGGCAAAGCGGAGAATCGATGAACCTGTACGAGGTACAGAACAGGATGATACAGAAAATGTCCAATGTTTCGAGGCTGATAGATAAGCTGGTAGCCAAAAAGCTGGTTACCCGCAGGGAGTGTAAAGAGAATCGCAGGAGGGTAGACCTGACCATTACGCAAAAGGGTCTTGATCTGCTGGATACTATTGAGCCTAAAATAGAGCCTTTTTTCAAGGCAATGAACGAGGCCATTACCAAAGAAGAGGCAAAAAATATCGGCGACTGGCTGGATAAAATGAGGAATGAGTAAAGATTATCATGTATGGCCTGCCTACCTGAAAGGCTTTAAAGCTTATCTGCAATTAGAACGTTCCATGTCTGACAACACTGTTGCTGCCTACCTGCACGATGTAGAAATGCTGGGCGAGTATATATACAATGAACAGGGCAATGTGCCTATACAGGGCATACAGCTTACCCATCTTCAATCTTTTCTAAGACATATCAACGAACTGGAACTTACTGCCAATACACAGGCAAGAGTTATAAGTGGCATTAAAGCATTCTTCAGGTATTTGTTACTGGAGGAGGCTGTGACAGAAGACCCTACAGTATTGCTGGAAGCGCCGAAGTTAAGGCGTGCTTTACCTGTACATCTTTCTATTGACGAAATAGATACCTTATTTGCTGCTATAGATCACAGCACACCTGAAGGTCAGCGTAATCGTGCCATGCTTGAAGTAATGTACAGTTGTGGTTTGCGTGTGAGTGAACTGACGGGACTATTGATATCTAATATGTACACTGATGTTGGTTTTGTGCGTGTAGTGGGTAAGGGTAATAAAGAAAGATTGGTACCGATAGGTGGCGAGGCAGTGAAACAGATAAAGCTATACAGAGAGCATGTACGCGTGCACCTGAAAACCATAAAGAAAGGCTGTGAGGATATTTTATTTCTGAACAGGAGGGGAGGACAACTTTCGCGTGTCATGGTGTTCATGATACTGAAAGACCTGGTTGCGAAGAGCGGCATTCAGAAAAATATCCATCCCCATACGCTAAGACATTCATTTGCTACCCACCTGGTGGAAGCAGGGGCGGACCTGCGTGCTGTGCAGGAGATGCTGGGGCATAAGAGTATTACTACTACAGAGATATATACGCACCTTGACAGGTCGTACCTGAGGCAGACACTGGAAAAGTATCATCCCCGTTACGATAAGTAGTAACCGGGCTATTTTACTACTTTTGACTATCAGAAATAAAGACCTGTTTATGAAAATGAATTTCGCAGCTTATACCATTATTGTGATATGCTTATTTGCGACAGCCTGTAAAACAAAATCTAAAATAGGCTCATCTGCAAAAGCTATGCCCGAACAACCATTCGTACCGGTATCAATCATTTCCCTGTATGATAAACCCCTGGACACGATAAAAAGGCACATAACCGGGCAGAAATGGCAGTTGTGGTACTCAGTAGGTGGTATTACCGGTAACGACCGACATAGTTTTACGGATATGTATTATACGCTGACCAAAGACGGGAAACTGATCACTGAAAAAGGCGGAGAGACAAGCATAAAGCCATACAAATGGGAAATGACACGTGATATATATACAGGGGATTCCACTTATGTGATAACAGGTGTGGTGCAATGGAAAGTGGATGGTATATATGATGATACACTCAGGTTGGCGGATAACTACATGGATGGTTATGGCTATGCACTGACCAGGGTAAAATAGTATCGGTTTATTTAACCAGTATGAAATTTCCTTTGAACAGTACGGAGCTTCCGTCAGCTTTTTTACCTGTTATCATGTAATTATAAGCACCCAGTTCCTGTGGTATGTTATTAAATGTTCCGTCCCATCCATTGTTTATGTCGGTTGTTGAATATACATTTTGCCCCCAGCGGTTGAAAACGCTGAACTTAGTGAATTGGAAATTGCAGATAATGTGCGGGCGTATCTTGTCGTTCAGACCATCGCGATTGGGCGTGAACGCATCCGGCATGAAAATAAGTGCGTCTTTATCAACTATGATATCTTTTGTTGCTACATCCCAACATCCATTTTCGTCGTATCCATACACATGGAATTTAGTAGTCACGTCAGGTGATACTTTCTTTTGCAATCCTGAAGAGTCTTCGAAAAACTCCGAAGGTCCCCATATATACCGTATGCCACCACCGGCCAGCAGGTAAACGTCCGGCTCATCGCAGGTTACCCGATCCTTATCCGAAGTTATGGTAATTTCAGGTAGCGGAAGTATGTCAATATGTACATCATCTGATCCTTTACACCCTCTGCTGTCAATACCTGTAACGTGATAGGTTATGGGTTCTACCGGTTTGACATTGACTATTGCTGATTTATCATTGTCCAGCCCGTTCTTCGGGAACCATTCATAAGAATCTGCACCTGTTGCCCGCAGTTGTATGGTACTGGCATAACAAATTACAGTGTCATTGCTGACCATAACTTCTATCGGTATATTTTCAGGCGACACAGTAGTTGATATGGTATCTGTACATCCTATAGTGTCTGTGACTATTAGTTGCACAGTATAAGTTCCTGTATGGCTGTAGGAATATGTAGTTGGTGCAGCAGTGCCTGTATTGCCATCTCCCCAAAGCCATTTTATTCCTGTGGTTATGGTAGTGCCATTGTTGACGGTGTCTGCATATATGGTTGTACAGTCTATCAGAGAGTCTGCAATATCATAGTCCAGAGAGGAGAATATAGCTATTGATCTGCTGAATGTGTCCTTACAGCCAAGTGCATCAGTTGTTATCAGTGTGATAGTATAGTTCCCATCCTGGCTGTAAGTGTGCATGAGTGGATTGGTATTGCCATTATTGCCGTCTCCTGTAAGCCATGAATACTGCGTTACAGGTCCTCCCGCAGAAGTAGACGTAAGCTGTATTGTTCTGCAATTAAATAAGGAATCAGATATAAGCTCGTCCATCTGTTCGCCGGGAACAATAATATTTTTGAAGACCGTGTCGTAACAGCCATTGGAAGAGTTGACTTTCACAACGATCTTATACGTGCCCGGCTGGCTGAAACTATGAGTAACAGGATTGCCCGTACCTGTGTTACCATCTCCAAAGTCCCAGTTGATGGTAGACAGGGGCGTATTAGCCGTAGCAGAAAGTGTCAATGTCTGGCAGGCTGATAATGTGTCTTTAATGTTGAGATTCATATTGCCCGAGTTGGCCGGGATAGTAGCAAATGGCACCACGAATCCTGAGGTAGTATCACCATTGCTGCCGGGTTGTGTACCCCAGTTGGTAGTGCTGGTTCCCGCGGTGAAAGTACCGCCTGCACCTCCTGTATAGTTGAATGCAATATTAGAAAAGAGGGATGCATTATTAACTAACACAGCTCCTCCTGCCGCGCCCCCGCCCGGACCATGGCCCCCGGCAGAAGTTTTTACATTGGCACCTCTACCACCTTTGGTCTCTATGTTGAGCTGGCTAACACTCTGTGCGTTGATGAGTATTGTACCCCCTGCGCCTCCGCCTCCGAATCCGTCATTACAACCCCCGCCTGTTGAAATGCAATCCAGCCCCTGTTGCCCGTTGGCCAGCAAATAATTACTGTTGCCGGTAATACTGCCTGCAATGATGATCATAATACCTCCGCCATTTCCGCCATTGGCTATATATGCATCATTCACGTCACCGGCACCACCGCCACCACCCATGGTTACCCTGTTGTTTGCGGGGTTGTAGTTAAAGGCTCTTCCGCCACGTCCGCCAACAGCAGTAGAGGGTGCTCCTACCCACTCGTTGCCACCCAGTCCACCTGCACCGCCATTTCCGCCGCCACCACCACCGGAGTTGGTACTATTGGCACCACCACCTCCTGTATATAACTCTCCCCTGCAATAGAGCCTGTTGACAGATACTTCGGTTATGCCTTCGCCTTTCATTGCTCCGCTGTAATTGTTGACAGGGAAGCAGTAATCCTGCTGGTTGCGGGTGTATTGTGTATGGTAAATAGGATTCGCATTTACACCTCCCCTGAAGCCTTTTTCTGATACGTCGATATCTGCATTAAGGGTCAATGTATTATTGACGATGATTGCAAACACACCTCCTTTAGTGCCGTTCCATGGTGTACATGAGTGCAGGCTATTGACAGCATAGTTTGTATACCTGGGAACCTTGACCAACTGTACTTTGCCCCAGGGCACATCGTAGCTCTTGATATTATTGTAGGTTAACGTGATAGCGTTGCCGGTTATAGACTGTATTTTATTGATCTCGTAGTTGCCACAGTTATTTAGGGTTACCAATGTTCCGAAAGCCGAAGTGTTTGTCGTGTCAATTTCAGCACCTTTCATCTGTATGAGCAATACATCATCGCCTATACTGAAACCTGACGCGTTGTCTACATTAATTTGGTTACAGCCGGCGAATGATACTACAGCGGCATAGCTATTAATTATAGTCTGCCCGTCTGCCAGGTTTACACCCGTTAGAATAATAAAAGTGACTATGATAGAGGTGAGATGTTTCACAAGTGACTATTTCATGTAAATGTAACGGTTTTTTTAGGGACAAAGTTCCGCAGCGGTATATGATATGATAACCTCCGACATAGTTTGTGTTTTGTGTATGATTTACAAACTTTTTCATATATTGTTGTGTATAATTTACAAACTGTACCCCCTATGTATTTTAATCGCAGGAACTTCTTACGTTCCGCATCTATTCTGGCTGCATGCTCCCTGAGCGAAATTGATGTAGTGGCTGCAGCACAGCAACTTAGTACCAATGGAAACAAAATTGCCGAAGATGATGAAGCCTATTGGCAGAACGTCAGGCAACTTTTCCCGCTTACAAAAGATAAAATATACCTGAACAACGGAACGCTCGGTCCATCTCCATACCCTGTTATAGAAGCGACAAGAGAGGGTATGATGCGGAGTGATGAGTACGGTGATTACAGCGGGTATGAAAAAGGTATAGATGCTATAGCTGAATTTGTGGGTGCTGACAAAAAAGAGATAGCACTGACGCATAATGTTACTGAAGGGATCAATATAGCCTGCTGGGGATTGCCTTTGCATAAACATGATGAAGTGATCATTACAGACCAGGAACATGTAGGTAATGCATTACCCTGGCTGAACCGTCATAAACTACATGGAATTGAATTAAAGACATTCACACCTGCACCAACCGCAGCAGAAACGCTGGAACGAGTTGCAGCACTTATAACAAGGAAAACAAGAGCCATTGCAGTACCGCATATGCCCTGTACTATAGGGCAGGTGTTGCCGGTAAAAGAAATATGCACATTAGCCAGGGACAAAGGCATATACTCATGCATTGACGGTGCCCACGGCCCGGGTATGATGCCGATAGACCTACACGACATGGGTTGCGATACCTATGCCAGTTGTTGCCATAAATGGATGCTTGGGCCGAAAGGCACCGGGTTCCTGTATGTCAGGGAAGGTTTCCTGGATACATTGCAACCTTATTTTGTTGGAGGAGGTAGCTCAAAAGAGGAGTGGGACCTGGTAGACACTGTTTATATGCCCGGGTATGCCGACAGTGCCCATCGCTATTTTGGTGGCACACAGTCACTAGGACTTGCAAAAGGAGTGATAGCCGCGGTAGGATTTATGAATAGTATTGGTATGGAAAATGTGACAGCGCGCATAAAATATCTTGGAGGCTACCTGCAGGAACGTTTAATTGCCTTAGATGACAAGGTAAGGTTGCTTACTCCAACAGAGCCAAGGTCATTTTGTGGTATCAATAGTTTCAGGATAAAAGGGACTAATTATAAAGATTTCTACAAAAAATGCGCTGCAGCCGATATTCGTATCAGGGCTGTGCCTGAAGATGGCATGGATTGCCTGCGTATATCTACGCACATCTACAATAACAAGAAGGAAATAGATGCTTTCATGGAGCTGCTGGAGAAGACAGTAGCATAAATAATTTCACAAATCAATCCTTACAAGAGCCTGCCAGTTGATCTGTGCAGGTTTTTGCCTTTTAATACTTCCCGGACATTTGCCTGATTATCAGTATTTAATCGGCTGCGATAGTCAGATGTGATATTATTAATATATTTTTAATGTTTTATTATAAATTTAATTACTAAGTTTCATGTATCAGCTATTATTTTCTCATTCCAAAAATACATATTATGAAATATGGTCCTAGTCCCATTGTAAAATGCTTAGGGTTGTTGTTAGCATTTTCAATTCAGGCAAATGCACAATACTGTACACCAACGTATAGTGTACAGTGCAACAACTACAATATGTATATTAACAGTTTCAGCACGAGTGGTGGAAAGACGACGAATATTACCAACAATAACTCTGGTTGTGATAACTCGTCAAACAGTTATAAATACTATGCCAATAAGGTGCACGATGGAGTACAGGGCACAGCAGTTAACTTTTCCGTACAGATCGGCTCGTCCTATCCTCAGGGAGTTAAGATATTTGTTGACTATAACATAGACGGTGATTTTGACGATGCAGGAGAAGAGGTATGGGTTTCCAGTGGATCGATACCGGCCGGTAATACAAAAACCGGCAGTTTTGTTATTCCGCAGGATGCAACTCCCGGAGACTCCCGGATACGTGTCAGGAGTTCATACTCAACTACCAGTTTTAATGCCTGTGGGGCACAAAGTTATGGAGAGTGCGAAGATCATAAGTTTGTCATCCTTCCTTCATGTACTGCAGATTTCCCGGTACAGCCAACAGATAAGGGTGTATGCCAATATGGTGCCACAACCTTTAGCAGCACGACTATCAATGCGCAACAATTTCAATGGCAATTGAATTCGGGGAGTGGCTGGGTAGACCTGGGAGATGATGCTATTTATGGCGGAACAGCTACCACTAACCTGCATATAAAAAATGCGGGTTTATCCATGCAAGGCTATAAGTATCGACTGGTGGCTACTAACACGAATGATAACTGCTCTGTGAAAAGCGATCCGGCCTCTTTGACCCTGGTACCTACGACACAATCCAGTATTGTAGTTGCTGCGGCACCATCTACAGATATTTGCCTGGGTGAAGAAGCGATACTCTATACATCGTATACTAACGGAGGGGATAAGCCTGAGTACCGTTGGTTGCTGAACGGACTGGAAATACCGGGAGAAACGAAAGCTTCACTTAAGATAAAAACACTTGATCATGGTGATATAGTACAATGTCGTTTTTTAAGTAGTGCACAATGCGTGCCGGCCAACAATAGCCTTGGCATCAAATTTTCAGTAGTAAGCAACTTATTGGCAGAGGTGGGAATTTCCACCAGTTACAACGGTAATAATTCTTTTACATTTATTGCAGATCCAAAGAATGGAGGTACTGAGCCCAGGTATTCATGGTATATAAATGGAAAATTGTTGCCTGATGAGACAGGCCAGTCTTTTACAACAGAAACATTAAAACCCTGGGATAAGGTGAGTGTGGGTATGCAAACCAGCAGAGATTGCGCAAACCCCAAACTTGCTATGAGCAGGCTGGCAACCACAGGTGTTACCGACTTAAGCGATAATGCAACCAACATTACATTATCCCCTAATCCCAACAGGGGAAGTTTTACAGTTAAGTCTGACAACATAACAACTGATAAGGCAGGAATATATATATCTAATACATTAGGGCAGGTAGTATATCATGCTGAAGTTGCGATCAAAAATGGAAAATTACAACAGGACATAAATATGAAAGGCAATGTAAGCCCCGGAATCTATATGTTGCATATTGTAACAGGTACTCAGCCAATGGTGATGAAATTTACTGTTGCCGACTAAACTAAACCACTAAGAACGTAAAGAAAGGCCATACCGTTACGGTGTGGCCTTTCTTATTGCATTTAGCTGTTCTCTTTATTATTGTTGACTTTTTATTAATTTTTAGTTATTAAAATCAGAATAAATAATAACTAAAAGTACCATGTTTAAGCACATGATTTTTTTTCTAAAAATGATAGATGAAAAATAAGTATTTATAAAATATTAATTTGTTTGAGTTTGATTTAAGAATGAGATTTCATACATAATATTGTATAAAATTAAATCTCTTTGTTATGAAAAAACCTATACTTTATAAACTGGCCATGTTCATTGTGTCAGTATTCCTCTGTACTACGGGCTTTTCACAGGCTTCGACTATCAATACTTCCACCACCACCGGTTATAACGGTTCAAACAGTTCCGGAACAAATGGTTTTATCACTTTTGTCCTGAAAAATAACTCGGGTATGGCTATGAAGATCACACAAGTGGGCAATTGGGCAACAACCAGTCATAATAATACGGTAAGTACATTGTGGTATTCAGCAGTATCACTTAGCGGACCTGTTACTTTAGCACAACCTGATTGGCAGTCTGTAGCTTCTAATACCGTTACCGGTGTAACGACATCCGGTGTATTCCCGGTAATACCCGTTATGAGTTTTGAGATTCCCAACAACACAACCTACAGGTTTGCAGTTCATACTACCGGAACTAATAACTATACGTCGGGTACACCTACTGTGAATACGTTCACTACTGCAGGTGTTACTATGTATACGGGCGATTACCAGATATCGGGTTCATATGTAGGATATGCTGTTAGCAACAACCCACGTTTCTTTACGGGCTTTGTTACTTTTGAGCCTGCTTGTGTTACAGCATTTACTGCACAACCCATGGATGTGAGCCTGTGTGCATTGGATAGTGTGACGATTTCTGCTGTAGCAGACCCTGTTAATAATTATCACTGGCAGCTTAATAAAGGCAGTGGTTGGATAGACCTGGGTAATGATGCTACGTACGGTGGTACAACCACAAATAACCTGCGTATAAAAAATACTTCGATGGCCATGAACAACTATAAGTACCGTGCGGTGGCTACCAACACCGCGCAAGGTTGTTCGGTAAACAGTGACCCGGCTACATTGAGTATGATACCAAGCAGTACTTCTACAATTTTGGTGTCTGCAGATCCAAGTACGACAATATGCGAAAATGAAGAGGTCGTTTTTCATACGGCTTACACGAAAGGAGGCACGACGCCACAGTACAGGTGGTTGCTGAATGGCCTGGAGATACAAGGTGAAACAAAAGCATTCCTTAAGACAACGAAACTTGATCACGGTGATATTGTCCAGTGCCGCTTTATCAGCAGCGAACAATGCGTTTTTGAGAGCATGAGTTCCGGCATCAAATTTTCAATTGTTAGCAACCTACTTGCTGAAGTGGGTATTACCACCAGTTATAACGGAGGTAACTCTTATACATTTATCGCTGATCCGAAAAACGGAGGAGTTAGCCCGAAATATGTATGGTATGTCAACGGTAAACTGGTGCCTAACGAAAACGGCCAGTCGTTCACAACCGATGCGCTGAAACCATGGGATAAAGTAACCGTTGGTATGCAGACCAGCAGAGATTGTGCTCAACCTAAAATGGCAACAAGCAGGATAGCAACTACAGATGTTTCAGAGGTTGTAAAAACAGATGAAAATATTGTTTTATCTCCCAATCCTAATAATGGCAATTTTACCATAAAATCAAAATCACTGTTACTTGACGGCGCATCGGTTTACATTACCAATGCTATAGGACAGATCGTGTATAAAGCAGATATCAATTCTCAAAATCATACTTCTGAAAGTCATATTGATATGGGTAATAATGCTGCGCCAGGCATGTACCTGGTGCACGTAAAGTCAGCTGGTACAGAGCAAGTATTAAAATTTGCTATAAGCCAGTAGTTGGCGTAGTTTATCATATTTTAATGTTAGAGGGCTGCTAAAAGCGGCCCTTTGACATATGTATATAATTGAAAATTAATTAATTATAATTACATTTAGTGATTTAGACAGCACTCAATGTTGAGGGGTTATCCTCCTTTTGCGATATTTCGTTAATAAAATATTAATAGAAAATTTTGTTTGTTTTAATGTGTTGTGTATCTTGTATAGTAACAGGTATGCCGGGAAGAGTGTTCCTGGCTTTTGACATAAAAAAACGATTTAAGTATGAAACAAAATTACTTCTTGTACAAAGGGAGTTCATTACTCACAGGCAATGTGATCAGGAAAGGTCTGTCTAGAGTATTGCTTACAGTTGTGTTAGGGATATGCGCTACTGTGATTGTACATGCGCAGCTGACTACGGCTGCTTCCTATCCTTTTAAAGCAAAAACAAAAACGTATACTTACCTGACCGGTGGTACAAGTGTGAACTTACAATCTGATGACATTACAAACCCTGTTCCAATAGGGTTTACATTTACCTACTGTGGCACAGGTTATACTACGGTAAGTCCTTCGTCAAATGGCTTCCTGTATATGGGGTCTACAACCAGTGCTCCATATACCAATACACAAACAGGTACTTTGCCTCCTATGCTGATGCCCGTATGGGATGACTTGTATGGTGTAGGTGGTACATCTACTTATCTTACCACAGGCTCTCCGGGCAACCGTGTATTTACCATGGAGTGGAGAAACTGGCGTCCGCTGTCATATACAACGTATGCTGAGATATCATTCCAGGTATTGTTGTACGAAGCCAGTGGCGGTATAGAATTCCTGTACAAGAAAGAAGGTTCTAATCCATTACCTTCTGCAACTATTGGTATTGTTGGTAAAACAAACGGTGATTACCAGACTTTGAACAACTCAGGTACTAACCCCACTCCTTCTTCTACATCTTTCGACGTTTCTATTACATCTTATCCTGCAACAGGCCAGAGTTATTTCTGGGGTATCGATTGCCCGGTTAAGTTTCCTACGCAGCCACAAAACGTATCTAGTTGTGCCAGCGAAACAGCAATGTTCACTGCAGCACCGGATAGCGCTTCTCAGTTCCAGTGGCAGTGGTATGGCCCAACCGGCTGGACAGACCTGGGTAATGATGCTATATACAGTGGTGTAAATACTTTGAACCTGTCTATCAAGAACACACAGATGTCATGGGATAAGTACAGGTATCGTATGGTGGCTACGAACGTAGAAAAGGCCTGTTCAATTGAAAGTGATGAAGCATTGTTGATGATGATACCAAGTGCCAATTCAAGTGTGGTGATAGCAGCGGCCCCCGGCACTGAAGTTTGTAACACAGAAGAGGTAACCATTACATCTGCATACACGAAAGGAGGAACAAGCCCGCAATACAGGTGGTTGCTGAATGGCCTTGAAATACCGGGTGCCGTGAATGCCAGTCTGAAAATTGATTCTCTGGATCATGGTGATATTATCCAGTGCCGTTTTATCAGTAATCAGCAATGTATTTTCGAAAGTATCAGCCCCCCCATCAAATTTGATGTTGTGAGCAACCTGTTGGCCGAAGTGGGTATTTCTACCAGCTACAATGGCGGAAATTCATACACATTTATTGCAGATCCAAAGAATGGCGGTACTGCTCCAAGGTTCTACTGGTATGTAAACAACAAACTGCAGCAAGGTGAGACCAACCAGTCGTTTACTACAGATGTATTAAAACCATGGGATAAAGTATCTGTAGCAATGCTTACCAGCAGGGATTGTGCTGAACCCAAAATGGCCACCAGCAGGTTGGCCACTACGTCTGTCTCAGGCTTATCTGGCGAAAGTATGGGTATAACGATGTCGCCCAATCCTAATAATGGTAAATTTATTGTACAAGCTACAGGGCTGGGTAACAGCAAAGTGGCGATCAATATCATGAATGCTGTAGGTGCTGTAATATATACATCTGAAACACAAGCTGTACAGGGCAACTTGTCTCATTCAGTTGATCTGGCAGGTAAAGTTGCCGCCGGTGTTTATGTTATGAACATTAGTGTTGATGGTCAGCAAAAAATGATCAAATTCAACGTTGCAGATTAATAACAAATCAATAATATTCTTAAAAAGGAACTACAATTTGTAGTTCCTTTTTTTATTTAACCCCGCTGATGGTCTTGAGTGTTTATACGAATCTGTTACCTTGTTATTAAATATGTATTAATTAGTCTATATTTTTTGTTGTGGCGCTGTTTTGCGTCTGTTTACAGGCATTTTGATAGTTTTTACAGTGCCAGTTAGTGAAAATAACGAGACATTGTTTCATCTATATTTAATTTCTGTTTAACTATCCTTTAATTACGCATTTATATTAATTATAATGTGGATCGGTAACTTGTGTGTACAAATTCATAACATGTAATGTTGTATATGCAATGACAATATTTTGTCATGATTGTACAGGTAAACGAATGAATAATTAAATGAATATGAAACGGATGTTTACAAAATTAACGATCAAGCCCGATCTTAAAATGGCCAAGGTGTTCTTGTCGGCTATTTGCCTGTTTGTAATGTTAAACCAGGCAGAAGCACAGGTAGGTTTCCCTACAGCAAAACAATATCCATTTAAGGCAAAAGCAAAAACTTACACGTATTTATCAGGGGGTACTTCTGTAAACCTACAGAGTGATGACAGGACAGTTACTAACATTCCTATAGGTTTTACTTTTACCTATTGCGGAACAGGGTATACAAAGTTGAGTGCTTGTTCAAATGGTTGGATGTCCCTGGCGAACTCAAGTAGTACACAATATACGAACAGCCAGGGAAATGCAGGATCGCTGGCACCGCTCATCATGCCCCTGTTTGATGACCTGCAAGGGTCGGGAAGTGTCACAACTTATAAAACAGTGGGTGCTACCGGCAGCCGAGTATTTATTTTCGAGTGGAAAAATATCCGCCCGTTGTCATATACGTCAAACATATTTTCAATGCAGGCGATATTGTATGAAGCGACAGGTGCGATAGAATTTATGTATAAAAGGGAGTCAGGTGGTACAAACTTTTCGTCTGCTACAATAGGTATCATGGGTAAGACGAGTAGTGATTACCAAACCTTAAATAACGCAGGCACTAATCCTACGTCAAGTTCAACCTCTTTTTACACAAGTGTGTATACGCAGGCTGCAACAGGACAGAGTTATTTCTGGGGAGTAGATTGCCCGGTTAAGTTTCCTACACAGCCTCAGAATGTTCCGAGTTGTGCAGGAGCAACAGCTATTTTCACAGCTGCTCCTGACAGTGCATCAGCATATCAATGGCAATGGTATGGCCCTACCGGATGGAAAGACCTTGGTAATGACGCTATATACAGTGGTGTAAACTCACTTAACTTGTCAGTAAAGAACACGCAGCTTTCATGGGATAAGTACAGGTATCGTATGGTGGCAACCAATGTTGAGAAAAATTGTTCAATTGAAAGTGATGAGGCGCTGCTGGAAATGATACCTAGTAGCAACTCAAGTATAGTGATCGCATCATCACCCGGCACTGAGGTCTGTCTTAATGAAGAAGTCGTATTCACATCTGCATTTACAAAAGGTGGTTCCAGCCCGCAATACAGGTGGTTGCTGAATGGGCTTGAAATACCCGGTGCTACTAATGCATCACTACAAATTGATTCGCTGGATCATGGTGACATTGTACAATGCCGTTTTATTAGCAGCCAGCAATGTGTGTTCGAAAGCATTAGTAATGGTATAAAGATAGATGTAGTGAGTAACCTGCTGGCTGAGGTAGGTATTGCTACCAGCTACAACGGTGGAAACTCATATACTTTCATTGCAGAGCCTACAAATGGTGGCGATAACCCTGAGTTCCATTGGTATGTAAATAATAAATTATTACCTAATGAAACAGGTCAATCATTTACAACAGACATATTAAAGCCCTGGGATAAAGTGACAGTTGCTATGCTGAGCAGCAGGGATTGTGCTATGCCCAGACTTGCAACCAGCAGGCAGGCTACAACTTCAGTTGCATCAATTGATGACAATGCCGGCATCACACTAGCTCCTAATCCTAATACCGGCAAGTTTACAGTACATGCTAATGGTATTGGCAACAATGCTGCAAACATCACAGTAATGAATACTGTAGGTAAGATAGTTTACAGATCAGGAGCACAGCCTGTACAAGGCAACCTGGTATATGATATAGACATGGCAGGCAAGGCAGCCGCCGGTGTTTATATTCTGAATATTGAGGTTGGCGGACAACAAAAAATGATCAAATTCAATATAGTGGATTAATACTCCTAAAATATTTTTCTGAACGGGAACTACATACTGTAGTTCCCGTTTTTTATTTTTTGATCATTGAATACTTATCGCTAATCATTAAACATGTATTAATTGTTCAATGTTTTTTGTCAGGACTGTATTACATGGGTTTTTTGTGAAGTTTTCAGAGGTGTTTCTGTTCAATTTTCCACGTTTATCGGATCATTTGTTTCAATACATTTAATTTCCACTTAATAATCCTTTAATTATATATTCGTATAATTTATAATGTGGAGTCTTAACTTGTGATGTGTAAAGTCTCATTGCAAGTAACTCAGCACGATAACACAGGATGTTGTTAAGGCTGCGTGTGCATAAACGATTGAATTAAACTGATATGAAACAAGTAATTACTAAACTTACAACTAACCCCAACGCAAAAATGGTTAAGGCGATGCTATCCGTTATTTGCCTGTTCGTATTTTGCGCACAGGCAAATGCTCAGGTAGGTTTTCCTACGGCCAAACAATACCCATTTACGGCGAAACAAAAAACATGGACTTATTTGTCAGGGGGTACTTCTGTGAACATACAGAGTGATGACAAGACAATGTATAATATACCTATAGGATTTACTTTCAAGTATTGCGGAGCAAACTATACAACTGTAAGTGCATGCTCAAACGGCTGGCTGAAGTTAGGAAATACTTCAAGCACGTATTACTCAAACAGCCAGTATTACGCTAATTACCTGAAACCTGTACTGATGCCATTATTTGACGACCTACAGGGGTCAGGCAGTGTTACAACCTATAAAACACAGGGTGCGGCCGGCAGCCGAACATTTACTTTTGAGTGGAAGCATATCCACCCGCTGTCATATTCATATTCGTCCAACTATTTCTCAATTCAGGTGATATTATATGAAGCAACGGGTGGCATCGAGTTTATGTATAAGAGAGAGTCGGGTGGCACAAGTATCTCATCAGGTACTATCGGTATCATGGGCAGGTCGAGCAGCAGTGACTTTCAGACGTTACCCAACGGAGGCTCAAATCCCACGCCCAATAAGAGTTCTTTTAAAACCAGTGTTTATACTCTGCCGGCAACCGGTCAAAGTTATTTCTGGGGTATAGATTGCCCGGTGAAATTTCCTAAACAACCACAGAATGTTCCTACATGCGCAGGTGCAACAGCCATGTTTACAGCTACGCCTGACAGTGCAACTCAATATCAATGGCAATGGTACGGTACTAATGGCTGGACAGACCTGGGTAACGATGCGATATACAGCGGTGTAAATACATTGAACCTGTCTGTGAAAAATACCCAACTGTCATGGGATAAATACAGGTATCGCGTTGTGGCTACCAATGTAGAGAAAAACTGTTCTAAGGCAAGTGATGAAGGTTTACTCGAAATGATACCAAGTGCTAATTCCAGTATTATTATTGCTTCTGCCCCAGGTACAGATATATGCAATAATGAGGAGGTGACCTTTACATCAGCATTTACTAAAGGTGGATCAAGTCCGCAATACAGGTGGTTGCTGAATGGCCTTGAGATACCTGGTGCTACTAATGCGTCTTTGCAGATTGACTCTCTTGATCATGGTGATATTGTGCAGTGTCGTTTTATTAGTAGTCAGCAATGTGTATATGAGAGTATAAGTAATGGCATTAAGATAAATGTAGTTAGTAATCTGACAGCAGAAGTAGGTATTGCCACCAGCTACAATGGTGGCAATTCATATACCTTTATTGCACAGCCTAAAAATGGTGGAGACGATCCGGAATTCCATTGGTATGTAAATAATAAATTGCTGCCTGGTGAAACAGGACAATCATTCACAACGGACATACTAAAGCCATGGGATAAAGTGACCGTTGCAATGCTCAGTAGCAGGGATTGCGCCATGCCGAGACTGGCAACCAGCAGGCAGGCAACTACCTCTGTTACATCTGTTGGTAATAATATAGGCGTTACATTAGCGCCCAATCCTAATAAAGGTACGTTTACGGTCAAGGCAAACGGTGTTGGTAATAGCAAAGCTATTGTGTCTATAATGAATACCGTAGGTCAGGTAGTGTACAAAGCTGAAGTACAAGCTGCTCAAGGTACAATAACACACCAAATAGATATATCCGGAAAAGCAGCCGGAGTATACATCATGAATATAGATGTAGCCGGTAACCAGGTATTTAAAAAATTCACTTTTGCCGAGTAGTTAAAACTCAAGGTTCAAAATAAAGAAGCCGGGGATTTCTCCCCGGCTTCTTTATTTTGATTAAGTGTTTATATGAGTGTTCGGCGTATGGCCCCTTGCTATTTGCAAACAACAAACAAAACGGTATTAACCTGTGGTTACAGTTAGTGTATGACGCTAACAAAAAAATATAAAAAAAACTAACATCTTGATTGTCGCATTCGTCATATTGGGTACAAGCTCACCTTAAAAATCGACGATATGAAAAAGCTCAACCTACTATTATCAATTACGGTAATGATACTTGTGTTTAATTTTGGGTACGCACAATCAGTATCATTTACGCTTACACAGGCACCGTGTAATGCCAACGGGGTATTAACGGCAAACTTTACTGGTATGACACCTCCGCTTACAGTTGTTTGGGGGAATAGTAAAGTGGTGCATACCGGAGTTACGGGAACTTCGGATGCATTGACAGGTTATGCCGGACAATATCTTAACCTGTATGCCACCGATGCTAATAACAACAAAGTGTATGGCAGTTACAATGGTGCGCCACCCTTCAGCTATACTGTGTCTGCAACGGGAGGTGTTTGCCCTGTTTTGGGAACAGCTACTGCTACGGTAACAGGTGGCACATCTCCATACACGTACCAGTGGACAGATGCTAACAGTGTTGTGGTTAGTACATCTAACCCTGCTACGGGACTGCAGACAGGCTCTTATGATGTTATGATAACAGACGCAAACGGATGTGTTTTCGGCTCATTATATCAATGGGACAGCGGACAGGGAGCAAAAAATGCCTACATATATAATACTTCAAACATCAGCTATTCGATCAGCACAACTACGGCAAACTGTACTAATGGTACTGCAACTGTGAATTCTGTCAGCGGAGGAACATCTCCCTACAGTTATTTATGGTCGAACTCAGCTACCACTTCGGCAATAACAGGGTTAACAGCCGGGTACTATTATGTAACCGTTACAGACGCCGTAGGTTGCAGTACCCCAAAAGGCGCAAGTGTGCAGCAGTCCAGGCAAATAGGCACTAACATTACATCAAGCCCGGCGACCTGCCTGCAGAATAATGGCTCAGCCACCAGTTTTGGTTCGGGAGGTATTCCTCCATATACATATTTATGGAGCAATAGCGCAACTACGCAAACCATATCAGGATTGCCTGCCGGGTACTACTCAGTAAAAGTTACCGATGCCAATGGTTGTGTAGGTAACGGGGCAAGATATATCAGCGCAAGCACTCCTGTTAACGTGACATATACAACAACAGCGAGTTCATGTACTTCTCCTACAGGTACCGCTACTTTAAATATATCAGGAGGTACTACACCATATACCGTTCAGTGGTACACGTCTCCCGCACAATCAGGCACTACGCTTACCAATGCAGCTCCCGGCAGTTATTCGTTCAAAGTAACAGATGCCAACGGCTGTATCAGGAACGGCACTGTGCAGATTCCACCGGTTAGTAATGTATCTGTGGTGTTATCCACTACGAATACGACCTGTACGCAGCAGAATGGTAGTATAAATGCCGTAGTGACTGGTGGTTCTACGCCATATACCTACCTATGGAGCAACAGTGCTACCACATCATCTATCTCCGGTCTTGCCTCCAGTTATTATTCTGTCACTGTTACTGATAACCTGGGTTGTGCTGTAACAAAAGGTAGCCATGTCGGTGTGTCTTCGCCGGTGTCTGTAGGTTTGTCTACAACAAACGCCAGCTGCATTTTCAACAGCGATGGTGCTATAACAGCAACTCCTTCGGGCGGTACAACACCATATACTTACCAATGGTCAAACGTTTCAGGAACATCATCTACAGTAACGGGTCTGTCTAAGGGTTTTTATACTGTAAATGTTACAGATGCGGTTGGCTGTAAAGCAACCGGCCAATCTTATGTAAGTTATAACCCGAACAACAATAGCTGCTATTGTACCATAACCGGTACCGTGTATAATGATGCGAATAGTAACTGCGTAAAAGATGCAGGAGAGCAGGGTATTGAGAATATCAGGATACATTGTAGTGGCATAGGTTATGCATATACAAATGCTAACGGTGTTTATTCATTCATAGTGCCATCCGGATCATATACTTTGTCTGAAACGGTACATAGTTTCTATCCACTAGCTACCTGTCAGAACAATTCAATAACAGTTAACGCCACAGCGGGTACCAATTGTGTCCACATAGTTAATTTTGCCAATACTGTTAACACCATTCACGACATGTATGTTGGCACTGCCAACCTTAATTGTCCGGTGCCGGGATACCAATACAGGCAGAGATTGATCATTAAGAATATGGGAACCGTAACAGAATCTTCAGTTGTTGCCGGCTATAAGACTGATGGACAACTGCCGGCGCCTTTGTTCTCTCCTTCTAACCTGTTTACCGGTTCAGGAACTTACTACAGCGTGTCAGGCACGTCGCTCAATCCGGGTATATCACATGTACTGACTCTTTATTATAACACACCTACAAATATTCCATTGAATACATCGCTGGTATTTAAGGATACTGCAGCCTACACAGGTCCTATGTCCAACTGGTTGAATGATTATTCACCATGGAACAACGTTGACTATTTTACACCGTTAGTGGTTGGCTCTTTCGACCCCAACTTCAAAGAAGTAAAACCACAGGGTAAAGGTCCTGAAGGTATCATTAGCGTAAATGATTCTGTGCTGGAATACAAGATACATTTCCAGAACCTGGGTACCTATAAAGCGCAGAATATTTATATACTGGATACTCTTGACTCTGACCTTGACTGGGCGACACTTACACCAATTTATAAGTCGCATGATTGTGATGTGACCATGAGTGAGAACGGTGTGGTAAGGTTCCAGTTTGATAATATTGATCTGCCAACTAAGACCACAAATGAAGAGGCAAGTAACGGACTGGTAATATATACGATACATACAAAGAAGGGACTACCTAACGGAACTAAGTTTACCAATAATGCCGCTATATATTTTGATTTTAATGAGCCGGTGATAACCAATACAACATTGAACACTATTGGTGATGTGAGTGTAGAAACTATTAAAAGAGGTAATGCAGGTAACGTAAGTGTATTCCCTAATCCAACTCACGATATATTTACGATCAGGGTGAATGAGGGTAATTTCAGTACGGCCAGGGTGATGAACGCTATGGGACAAATATGTGGAGTGTACAACCTCTCAGAAACAGAAACGCAGGTTAACCTGTCTTCTTCAGCTCCGGGCATATATTTTATTGTGCTGCAGGGAATGAATGGTTATACGATCGAGAAAGTTGAGAAACTATAGTTTGTTAAGGATGATGTGTTTTAAAGCAAATGCCGCCAACATGGCGGCATTTGCTTTAAATAGTCAATGTTATGATACTCTCCAGACTTTCAGCATATTGGTGGGCAGGTGCTCTTTTACAGGAGTGCTGCCTGTCATAACAACAACATCGCCGGATTTGAGCAGGCCCTTGGAGCGTAGCAATTCGATCTGGTCGGTGAATATTTCATCCAGGCTTTCTTCGTTCTCGTAAAAGAATGCCTGTACACCCCAACTAAGGCTAAGTTGATTCACCAATGATTCGGTCTTAGTAAAAATATATAAGGGAGATCTTGGCCTGAAACTCGAAAGCATAAAGCCTGTATATCCTGATTGTGTCATGCCCACAAGCGCATTAGCCTTAACGTCTCTTGATATTTCGCATGCATTATAGCAAAGAGCATCACTCAGGAAAGAAGGGGAGTGAGGCTGAGGGGTGAGATTCTTATTATACACCATTTCCTCTTTTTCCACCTCTGATATAATGCTTACCATTGTTTCTACCACCTGTACGGGGTACTGTCCCATAGCTGTTTCTCCGCTCAGCATTACTGCATCGGCACCTTCAAGTACCGCGTTAGCCACATCAGTAATTTCACTACGATTAGGACGTGTACGGTCTATCATGCTTTCCATCATTTGCGTAGCAATGATCACAGGTTTGGCGCGGTGAATGCACATTCTGATTATGTTCTTCTGGATCATTGGTATTTTTTCCAGCGGTAATTCGACACCCAGGTCTCCGCGGGCTACCATTACAGCGTCGCTTGCGAGTATTATCTCGCGCAGGTGCTCAAGCGCTTCAGGCTTTTCTATTTTTGCAATGATCTTAGCATGGCTTTTGCGCTCTTTTATGACCTTCCTTAATGCATGAATGTCATCAGGCCTGCGAACAAACGAAAGAGCCACCCAGCCTATTTCCTGGGATATAATAAAATCCAGATCGTTCATGTCTTTTTCAGACATAGAGGGCAGAGATATCTGCGTGTCCGGCAGGTTCACTCCTTTCTTTGAAGACAAGATGCCGGGGGTTATCACTTTGGCTTTCACTCTTTTATCTTCTGTTATTTCGGTCACAAGTACTTCTATCTTACCATCATCCAGCATGATCGTTTCACCTATACGTACGTCTTTATAAAAATCGGGGTAGGATATGTAAATATTATCCAGGGTGCCTACCAGTTTTTCATTCGTAAAGTATAGTTCATCATTCGCCTTTAGTTCCAGCGAGTTATCTATTATCTCCCCAACGCGTAGTTTCGGGCCTTGCAGGTCTGCTAAAATCGCAATGTTAAATGGGAAATCATCGTTTATTCGCCTTATGTGTTTTATTACTTCTGCGTGTTGTTCATGAGTACCGTGCGAAAAATTGAGCCGGAACACATTTACCCCTGCCTCTGTTAATGCTAAAAGTTTTTCATATGTATTACAGCTGGGCCCAACTGTAGCAATGATCTTCGTCTTGTGTAACATCCCGTTCGTATCCACTATTTTTTCCAAAGTTCTGTTCGATTGTTTAGTATATCAATAACAGCAAGTTAAGTATATGCTATTGTTTTTTATGTTTTCTGAAGCTACTAAGTTACACATAATATTACTTCCATCACGACCGGATGTTTGTAAAGTGCTGTTTTTCAGTAAGTTAGATACGGTTTCTATATACATGCAAGTTTTTACCTGATACTTTCCTTAATGATGGTTTTTTGTCGTACTTTTGCGCGCAGTTTAAACATTCATATTCAGTTTTAATATGTCAGGACAGCTTAAGGAGGTTCGTAATCGTATAAAATCAGTTACTTCTACACAGCAGATCACGAAGGCTATGAAGATGGTAAGTGCGGCCAAATTGCGTCGCGCAACCGATGCGATAGTGCAGATGCGCCCATATGCTGAAAAATTGCAGGAGATGCTGAGCAATATCGTGAGCAACAGTACGGGTGATATTGACTTGTCGCTGGCAGAAGAACGTACTGCAGAACGTGTATTGCTGATTGTTATTACCAGTGACCGTGGTTTGTGTGGTGGTTACAACTCGAATGTGATAAAAACTGCCCGTAAGTCAATTGCAGATAAATACAGCGCACAACACGCTAAAGGGAATGTGGTGATCATGCCGATAGGTAAGAAAGCTTACGAGTACTTCCTGAAGAATAACTATCCACTAATCGATACTTACTGGACAACTTTCGCTGACCTGAGTTTTGATAATGTGCGCAAAGCTGCTGTCCATGCTCAGGAATCATACCTGAAGAAAGAGTTTGATAAAGTAGAGTTGGTATACAGTAAGTTTAAAAATGCCGCTACGCAGGAGTTTGTTGCCGAAGCGTATCTGCCAATTCCTAAAGTAGAGAATAAGGAGAGTGATGGAAAGAAGGGCAAGGCAGATTACATATTTGAACCGTCAGAAGAGACGCTGATACTGGAACTTATGCCTAAGATATTGAACACCCAGGTATACAAAGCTATTCTGGATGCCAATGCCTCAGAGCATGGAGCTCGTATGACCGCTATGGATAAGGCAAGTGAGAATGCTAACGAATTGCTGAAAAGCCTTAAGATATCTTACAACCGTGCCCGCCAGGCGGCAATTACTACCGAGCTTACAGAGATCGTTAGTGGTGCAGCTGCGCTTCAAGGATAAGGATTATCTAAATAAATATTTTGTAAACCGCTGTGTATATGGGTATATGCAGCGGTTTTCTTAATTTTAGACAAATTGTAAAAGATGCAAAAACTACTACTACCGGTAATTGCGATATGCTTTTCTGTATCGGCATACGGACAGGAAGTGAATGGTAAAGTGTATAAAGCCGAACTTGCCGGTACTACGGTATTTAGGGATGTAGATAATAAATACGGTACACAGGTGTTTGGGTTTGAGGCACCGGAACCAGATGGTGATGATGAGCAGGAAAGATTAGACGCTGTAAAGGAAGAGATAGCAAGGTTATACCCTCATAAAATGTCAAATGCAAGGCAAAAGACTACCTCTGCAAAGGATCCGGTTGTTGTAAAGTCATATGTAGCTAATACAACACCCGGTACCCCACCTGATAATGATTTTGCCGTTTCAAAAGCGGATAAAGCAGTGTCTGTTATCAATGTGAATGCTGCTATCATGGACGCTTCTACCGGAACCGTAAATGACCAGAAAAGCCTTGGATTCTTTTCCGGCTCAGCGGGGCTCGGACTGTCGGGCAGATATGACCCCAAAGTGCTTTATGATGCAAAAGAGGATCGTTTTATTTGTGTTATGTTGCACGACAGGGATGAAAATAATTATATAGTTGTTGGTTTCTCCCAGTCTAATGATCCGACCGGTGCATGGGCCTGGTATAAGTTTTATGGTGATTACGGTAGTGACTCTACATGGTTCGATTATCCGGGCGTTTCTGTTACCAATTCTGAGTTTTTCTTTACGGGCAATAAGATCAAATATGCTGCTCCATGGGAAACAGGTTTCAGGCAATCTGTTATATACCAGGTAAATAAAAGCGATGGCTATTCAGGAGCTTCTGCACTTACTTATAAAATATGGGATGGCATAAAGTATGACGGTAATTCCATACGCAACCTGTTTCCTGTCAGACCGGGATGGCTGCCTACAGGAGATGAACAATACTTCCTTTCTAACAGGAACTTTTCGACTCAAAATGATAGTATCTTTTTGGTGAAGGTTCCGGGGACTATTTCCCAGGGCGGAAGCGTTTCGGTTACATTGCTCAAATCACCGCTCTCTTATGGTGTTCCTCCTAACGGGCGTCAGGAGGATACGTCGGCTACATTAGCTACTAACGATGGCAGGATATTGGGTGCATATGTTATGAATAACGAGATACAGTTTGTGAGTACTTCAGTTGATCCGAATAATGGTGCTTCGGGCGTGTTTCATGCAAAGATCACAGATTATGCTACTTCTCCCAATATCTCATATGCACAGATATTTTCAATAGATACACTTGATTTCGGTTATCCAAATATATCCTACGTAGGAAATCCCTGGGGATTGAATCAATCGATCATTAGTTTTAATTATACCGGTCCTTCAACACCAGCTGGTATAGGTGCCTTAGTGTATGATGGATTGTCTTATTCGAACATGTTGAGGGCAAAGGAAGGCGAGAGTAGTATTTCGGGGCAGGTGCCGGGCAAGGTGCAGCGCTGGGGTGACTATACTGGAACACAAGTCGACTATAATAACCTGGGTTCTGTATGGATCGAAGGTATATATGGACGGTCAGATCATGAATATGGCAGCTGGATTGTGAAGCTGAATTCGCCTGCGCTGGGTGTTAAGGAAACAATTAAAAAGGCTACCGGACAGGTATATCCAAATCCTGTAAACACTTTTGTAACATACATGTTTACGCTGAGCAATGAGACAGAGGTTACTTTCGCTATATATAATATCAACGGACAACTGGTGGATAATCTGGTAACTAAAAAGTGCGAAGAAGGTAAAAATGTTATCCAGTTCAATACGGCATCATTGCCGGCAGGTAGTTACATACTTAGAGGCTCCGGTAGCAAAGGAGATGTGGTAATGACCCAACGTTTCGTAAAACAGTAGAAATACTGACAGGGTATAAATAATAGTGTTCATGACGCGGTTATTGTTCAATCTCAATCTTGCTTACCGTGCTATTAGTAGTAACAGGCTGCGCTCTGCTATCACAATAGCAATAATAGCTTTGGGTATCACAGCTCTTATAGGTATACTCACCGCTGTGGAAGTAATGAAAGAAGGTGTGTATACGAGCTTTAGCCAGATGGGGGCCAACTCGTTCCAGATAACAGGCGACATCATAAAACAGAAACACTCACGGGGTTTGCATATAAGTGTAAGAGAAGGAAAAAATATTACTTATCTCGAGGCTTCTGCGTTTAAAAAGCGATATGATTTTCCTTCAGATGTCAGCATGTCTATGTCGGGTACAAGTACTGCAACTGTCAAGTATGGCTCGCTGAAGACGAATCCCAATATCAATACTATGGGTATTGATGAGAACTACCTGAAAATATCAGATACAGAGCTGGAAGCAGGCAGAGATTTTTCACAGTCGGAACTGGAGTTTGGTAGTTCGGTGTGTATTCTGGGAAATGGGGTAGCAACAAAATTGTTTGGCACAAAGTATAAAGGTGCTGTTGGCAAGATCATCTCAATAGGCGATATGAAATATACTGTAGTGGGCATAGCCGGGTCTAAAGGTGGGAGTATGATCATGAATGCTGATAACCTGGTGTTTCTGCCGTTGGAGAATGCAAGGGCTGTGTATGGTACTGACAATGAGCGTTATGTATTAAATGTAATGGTGGCAGATGTTTCTCAGAAAGAGTTAGCAACCCAGGAAGCAGAAGGGTTGTTCAGGGTAATAAGAAAAATACCGGTAGGCACGGAAAATGATTTTACGATACAGCAAAACGACAGCCTGGCTACCATGCTCATAGAAAGCATCAGTACTATTAGTTGGGCAGCTTTGTTCATTGGTATCATTACTTTGCTTGGTTCTGTAATTGGTTTGATGAACATCATGTTGGTATCTGTTGCAGAACGCACAAGAGAGATAGGTGTTAATAAAGCACTGGGAGCGCGGTCTTCAACTATTCAGCAACAGTTTCTTACAGAGTCGATACTCATAAGCCTGATAGGTGGTGCCACGGGTATAGTACTCGGCATTCTCATCGGCAATATATTCAGTATGATATTTCATACTTCGTTTATCGTGCCCTGGGGTTGGGTTGTCATGGGATTTACGCTATGTACAGTTGTCGGAATTGTTTCCGGTATATACCCGGCTTTAAAAGCAGCAAGGCTGGATCCCATAGTAGCATTAAGGTATGAATAAACAACGTTTAAATGTCGGAGCTTAAAGGACAGGTATACAGATCTACAGGCAGCTGGTATGTTGTTCGTGATGAGGACGGACGATTCTGGAATGCACGCATAAAAGGTAAACTTAAGATAGATGACGACATATCATCCAGCAACCCGGTAGCCGTTGGTGATCATGTATTATTTGAGGTAGAGAATGAGGATGAAAAGATAGGTGTCATACGTACGGTAGAAGAACGTCATAATTATATTGTAAGGGTATCACCGCAAAACAGGCACCAGAAACATATAGTTGCTGCCAATCTTGATGCAGCTTTAGTAATAGCTACTATTGCACATCCACGTACATCTACAGGATTTGTTGACAGGTTTCTCATTACTGCCGAGGCGTATCATATACCCGCAATTATCGTCATTAATAAAACTGACTTACTTACAGGCAAACAACAGGCTAAACTGGAAGAGTGGAAGGGAATATATACAGTTGCAGGATACGAAGTGTATGCTATATCTGCCTTGAAAGATAGTATGAATGTACTGCAGAGTAGGTTGGAAGGTATTACCACTTTATTCAGCGGGCATTCAGGAGTGGGCAAGAGTACACTTATCAACCGTCTTATACCGGGTAAAGAACTCAAGACAAATGAGGTGTCTGACTGGAGTGGCAAAGGGCAGCACACTACTACTTTCGCAGAAATGTTTGAGATACCGGGTGGTGGCCGCATCATAGATACTCCGGGAGTAAAAGAGTTCGGGTTGATCGACTTTGAAAAAGAAGAACTGGCACAGTATTTTCCTGAAATGAGAAAACTTATGAGTGACTGCAGGTTTAATAATTGTGTACATACCAATGAGCCGGGATGTGCTGTGAAAGAAGCTGTAATGAAAGGCGAGCTTTCTGCTGAACGCTATGCCAACTATATCACTATATTAGACACGATAGAAAAGAAATGGTAAATAAGAGCTATGATACTATATAACGTTACTATAAAGGTGAATAACGATGTCGCAGATGAATGGGTGAAATGGATGACCGATGAACATATGCCGGAGCTTATGGCTACAGGACTGTTTGTTGATTCAAAGTTGTTTCGCCTGCTGGAGGTAGATGAAAGCGACGGAATTACTTATGCTGCACAATACTTCTGTAGAAATATGGAAGACTATGAAAAGTATATAGCAGATCATGCGCCTGCTATGCGTGCCAGCGGGTTGCAGCGCTTCCCCGATAAATTCGTTGCTTTCCGTACTATAATGAAAAAAGTTTAGATTTTTTAATAAAAATCGCCTGAAATGCTTGCTGGTAAAGGATTTCTACATAGCAAATTTCCTGCCAATATGATAAAAGCATTGATTGATAAGGGGTTACAGTGAATAATTGACCTGTAATGGATGTTGAAATTGTGAATAATGTGTGGAAAGTCCCTACTGGCAAGGCTTTTGGCGAATAAAAAAAGCTGACGGGATATTTGGAACTGACCTAAAGGTGAGTATATTTGCCTAAACACGAAACAACATTATTATTTACATCCAAACACACTGAGTCTATGAACAAAGCTGAATTGATTGACAAGATCGCGAAAGATGCTGACATTACTAAAGCACAGGCAAACGATGCTTTAGATGCATTTACAGGTGCAGTTACTGCTGCTCTGAAAAAAGGAGACCGTGTTACTTTAGTAGGTTTCGGTACATTCTCTGTATCTGAGCGTTCTGCACGTAACGGCCGTAACCCACAAACTGGTGAGGTTATCAAGATCAAAGCACGCAAAGTGCCTAAATTTAAAGCTGGTAAAGAATTTGCAACTAAGATCAGCGGTAAGAAATAACTTACCCCAAATCTTAAATAAAAAGCAAGGGACGAAAGTTTCTTGCTTTTTTTGTATTTTTGCGACTTCTTAATTAAAATTTATTATATGGGACGCGGTGATAAACGTACAAAAAAGGGTAAAATATTCATGGGTACTTTCGGTGTTAGCCGTCTTGCCCGCCCTAAAAAAGCTACTAAGCCTGCAGCTAAGAAGGCGGAAAAAGGAGCTTAATTCTTTTACTTTTGTAAGAGCAAAAACCACCGTTCGATACCAGGACGGTTTTTTTGTGCCTGTGATTAATTAGTTAACGCTGCGGCAAACAATACCTCTTTTTTATCTATTTACTATATGTTTGCGCTTACTCTGCCATAACGCAGGGGTATTAATAAGCATAAATTACATATAGATGTCATTATTCCATACAGACGACCTTGGCAAATACCGTTTCTTAGTAACAGGTGGTGCCGGCTTTATTGGTTCACACATTACAGAATACCTGCTTAAAAATGGTGCTGGTAAAGTGCGTGTATTAGATAACCTGGCAACAGGGTTCCGCAAAAACATAGACCTGTTTAAAGACTACGGTAATTTTGAATTCATCAATGGCGATATCCGTGATCCGGAAACCTGCAGGAAGGCCTGTGAGGGTATAGATTATGTAAGCCACCAGGCCGCACTTGGCTCTGTTCCCCGTTCTATTCAGGACCCAATCACCAGCAATGATGTGAATGTGGGCGGATTTGTGAATATGCTTACTGCAGCCAAAGATGCTGGGGTGAAAACCTTTGTTTACGCATCCTCTTCATCAGTATATGGCGACGAGCCAAACCTGCCCAAGCGGGAAGAGAAGGTAGGTAACCCGTTATCTCCTTACGCAGTTACAAAAAAGGCAAATGAACTATATGCCGGCGTATTCGCCCAACTATATGGTATGAAACTGGTAGGGTACAGGTACTTTAATGTGTTTGGTCCCAGGCAAGATCCTCATGGCCCTTACGCAGCTGTCATACCTCTGTTTGTGGATGGTATAATGAAGAAAGCACCCGTATATATCAACGGCGATGGTGAGCAGACACGCGATTTTACATTTGTAGACAATGCAGTACAAGCAAATGTGAGAGGGATGCTGTGTAAGAATGAAGAAGCATTTGGAAAGGTGTACAACGTTGCCGTAGGTGAGAATTTCTCAGTGAACTTCCTGTACAACAGGATAAGGGAGATACTGGAAGCAGATCACGAAGCTACCTATCGTGAGCCAAGGGCAGGCGATGTAAGAGATTCACTTGCAGACATTTCCCTTGCACAGAATTTACTGGGTTATGAGCCTACCAAAGGGTTCCTGGATGGCCTGGCGCAGACAGTGGCCTTTTTTAAAGAAATGCACTAATCCTCTTCAAGATTGGGAGAAACAGGCCTGATGGGTGGTTTGCGATAATCAACACCGGCCATTGCTAGTTGCTCATAATAATAGTCAGACATGTCTCTTACCAGCCTTTGGTAGGAGTAATGTGTTTGCGCGAATGTTTTGCCCAATTGCCCGAAATAAGCGCGTTTTTCAGGGTTGTTGATGAGTTTGAGTAATGCTTCTGCAAACATGTCAGGGTCGCCGGGCTCTGTTATGTACCCTGTTTGGTTGTCTGTAACTACATCTTTTACTCCACCTACATTAGTAGACACTACAGGTCTTGATGCAGCCTGTGCTTCTATAAGCGATACCGGTGTGCCTTCATTATGAGAAGTAAGTGCGACAATATCCAGTCCTGAAAGCACGTAGTCCATTTCTGTCTGCCATGATATGCAGGATGCGGTAGCCTCCCTGGGATCGGCAGGGTAGTAAGTATAATCTATACCTGCTTCAGCAAATTCTGCTTCCATCTGCTCACGCATATCACCATCGCCTATTACAATAAACTTTACAGGCAGACTGGTTTGGTCTAATACTCTTTTCGCAGCAGCTACAAACAGGCTGTGGTTCTTTACAGGCACAACACGCCCAATGATACCGATAACAATATCGTCAGTATTGAGGCTGAATTGTTTCCTGAACTCTGCTCGCTTCGCATCCTGGTGAATGTTGAACTTGTCAAGGTCAAGCCCTAAAGGGATGATCTTGATCTTTTCAGGCTCACATATTTTGTATACATCTGCCAGTTCATGTTTTTGTGTTTCACTTATGGCTATGATACCTGTAGAACGCCGTGCCAGGTAACGTTCTATCTGTATAAATGTATTGGTTTTGAACTTGCTGAAGTAGCTGTGAAAAACATGGCCATGAAAAGTGTGCAGAATCACAGGTACTTTGCAGGCATCGGCGGCCATACGGCCAATCACTCCTGATTTGGCAGCGTGTGTATGAACTATGTCAGGTCTGAATTTTTCAATCAGTGCCTTTATTTTCTGATAGGCATAACCATCATTCAGGGGGCTGATGTCACGCTTCATTTCAGGCACCACCACGGGGTCTAAACCAAGGTTCATGATCAGGTGGTCGGCATCTTGCTCGTGACTGTCTTTATCGCCAATCACCAACATGGTCTCAAATTCCGGGGCCATATATTTGGTCAGGTAAGTGACGTTTATAGCAGGACCTCCTATGATCAGACGGTTATGTATGCGTAATACCCTGGGCATGTGAATCTTAGTTGTACAATGATACAATAATTTGATTGCCTAATCAAACAGATGGTATTGTTACTAATTTATAAAATATTTTTTCCACCAATACTGGAATACGATCAGCGCCCATATGGTAGCATGGCTATCTTCGGGGCTGTTGCTGTGCAGTTTTTTCTTCAGGTGCTCTATAGCATCCACATTGAAAATGCCCTGCTCTTCGATAAACGACTTTTTGAGCAGGTCGTCGTTTATCAATCCCCACAGTTCATTTTTGAACCAGTCCAGCAATGGAATTTCAAAGCCATGCTTAGGGCGGTTATATATTTCTTCAGGCAGCATATCACGGAAGGCATCCTGTACGATGCGTTTCTTCATGTTGGCGTCTATCTTATATCTTTCCGGTAATGAGAAGGCGAAATCTACTACTTTATAATCAAGGAAAGGGCTGCGTACCTCCAGGCTGTTTGCCATACTCATCAGGTCTACTTTTACCAGCATATCGCCTGTAAGTACCAGGTTCATGTCTGTGAGCAGCAGTTCATTAAAATCCTTATCACCCAGATGATGAAGTATGTCCTGGCGTTCCATTTCCATCTGCGGATAATCTACCTGCTCAATAGATTGACGACTGAGCAATGAGTCCGTTTTAGATACAGTGTTAAATGATGCCCATCTCCAGTAACGGTCTTTAGCAGATAGTTGTCCACCTTCTGCAAATCTGTGCAGCTGGCGGAAGAGGTTGGTTATTTTGTTGTTCCTGCCGCGTGGTAACATACTCCATACAGGCAAGCCTGCTTTTACCAGAGTATTTACCAATGAGCTTTGCCTCATTTTCCACTCGGCGGCGTGTTTGTTATAGCCTGCAAATACCTCATCTCCTCCGTCACCGCTCAGTGCAACAGTTACATGTTTGCGCGTATGGTGACACAAGATATATTCAGGTATGGCTGATGAGTCTGCAAAAGGTTCATCCATATAATCCAGCACGTCATACACATGCTCCAGGAAATCGCTATTGGTCAGTGAGAAGACGGTATGATTGGTCTTGTATTTTTCTGCAACCAGCTTAGCATACTTCGTTTCATCAAAAAACGCATTCTCTTTATAGCCAACTGAAAAGGTATTCAGGTCTTTGGTGTATTTGCTGGCCAGTGCAACAATAACTGAGGAGTCTATGCCTCCGCTCAGGAATGCACCCAAAGGAACATCTGAAATCATACGTTCCTGCACAGATGCGTCCATTCGTTTTACCAACTCAGCCTGCGCACCATCATATGTAAGGTCATTATAATGTGCTGTGTCAATTTTGATAGAGTAATAAGGTTTGTATTCTTTTATACCTGTGCTGTCTATCAGCATATAGTGGGCAGGTTTTACTTTGGCCACACCTTCTATCATGCTTTGTGGTTGGGGTATATAGTTCAGTTGCAGGTACTGGTGTAGAACCGAGTAATTCAGCTTTTTAGGTATGCCCCATGCCAGCAATGATTTCATTTCTGATGAAAATGCGAATTGTTCATCAGTACTATAATAATTAAGTGGTTTTTTCCCGTAACGATCCCTGGCCAGTAACATTAATCCCGTTACTTTATCATACAGGCTGAAGGCGAAAAAGCCACTCAACCAGGGCAGGCAGTCTTTCCCGTACTCAATAAGAAGGTAAAGCAGTATCTCAGTATCTGAAGTTGTCCTAGGTCCGCCTATACGTTCCCATACTTTTTTGAGGTACTTTTCTGATAATTCCCTGTAGTTGAAGATTTCCCCATTAAAGACGATAATATACCGTCCTGTTGCGTCCGTCATGGGCTGAAATGCGCCACTGGAGGTATCTATGATTGATAGGCGCCTGTGTCCTAAAGCAACGTTGTTATGTGTATAAATATCCCCATGGTCGGGACCACGCAGATACATTTTATCGGTTGATTGTCTTACCTTTATAACGTTTGCTTTAGCGCTATCTGCAAAAGCATAGTAGCCTGTAATACCACACATGTAGAGAAATACGTTTAGACAAATTCAGAAACAAAGAAATCAGAGACGATGTACGAGTCAGATTGGCGGCAATTTATAACATTTCTGGACTTTTTGTTACTACCTTTTTACCTGGTAGCTATCTTTTTCATCGCTTACCAGATTCGTGAACGCAGATATCCCGTTGGTCATCCATGGAGGAAGTATTTTATGTCCGGGTTGATCTTTAAGGTAGGCGGGGCTATCGGTATCAGTCTTATTTACCGTTATTATTATGGATGGGGGGACACTGCCTTGTATCACTGGCACGCAAAGATCATTAACAGTGCGATGGACGAAAGTTTTACGAAATGGTACAACATGCTTTTCAGGATACCAGAGTGGTATGCAGGAGGCTATACCAAGTATATTACACAAATGGACTGGTACCAGGCTCCTGCTGAGTATACGGTGTGTACGATAGTCGCTGTTATCATGCTATTTACACTCAACACCTTTTTACCTACGGCTGTTATCATAGCAGCCATTGCTTTTTCCGGTATCTGGGCTTTGTTCAGAACGTTTGCAACAAAATTCCCTGAATATACGAGGTACATAGCTATTGCAACTCTGTTTGTTCCCAGTACTATCATGTGGGGGTCGGGTATCTTTAAAGACACTATCTGTATGTTTAGTCTCGGGTGGATGACCTATGGAGCATTCCGTCTGCTCATCAACAGGGACTTCAGGTTCCGTACAGTGGCTATTACAGCTTTGTCTTTTTTTCTTCTGGCAACCATCAAGCTATACATTCTTATCGCGTTTATACCGGCTATTATATTCTGGATATTGGCATCCTATTCTCACATGATACGTAACGGCTTTGCACGTTTTATTATGAAGTTTGCTGTGTTCGCTATCTGTGCCGGTGGTTTCGTTATTGTCATGCAACAGTACTCCGAAGTGTTTGGTAAATATTCTCTGGACAAAATTGCGAAGACATCCTATCTTATCAGTAGTTATATTCAGGAACAATCAGGTGATGAAGGTAGTGCTTATAACCTGGGAGAGCTGAGCCCTACAGCCGCAGGCATGCTCAGCAAGTTTCCTGCTGCTGTGAACGTAACATTATTCAGGCCCTATCTCTGGGAAACACGTAAAGCTCTTCAGCTCATCAACGCACTGGAAGCAACTATTTTCCTCCTGGTGACCATAAAAGTGATCCTGTCAATCGGGCTTAAAGAGATATGGAAAACTATATCAGCAGATCCTACGATACAATTCTGCCTCATATTTACATTGATATTTGCGTTTGCGGTGGGCATATCTTCGGGTAATTTTGGGACACTTTCACGTTATCGTATCCCATGTCTGCCGTTCTACGGTCTTACATTGGTACTTATTTATTATAAACATTACCCGATACAGGTTAACTTGCTTTCGTTTAGTCTTATCAGCCGTAAGAAAGTGGCGATATTTATGCACGGAGTACCTGAATAAACCTGGTTTTGTTGGCGGATATGCTGTATTCAAGCAGCATTTTATTGCGCCCTGCTGCTCCGGCTTTTTTTCTGAGTTCAGTATCTGTTGCCAGTTTCTTAAGTGCTGCTATCCATTCTTCTTTTGTGGTGCACAAGAATCCATTTACACCCTCTTCAATGATGACCTTATTTACTCCTACGGGGCTGGCAATTGCCGGTATGCCTAGCGAAAGGTACTGTATCAGTTTAAAACCACATTTTCCCTCACTCCAGTTGTCGTCTTTCAGTGGCATTACCCCTACATCAATTTTAAGCAAGTCGCTTATTTCGGTTGTCTCATTCCAGTTGATAAATTCCCAATTATTAAGTGGTAAGTCAGGTTTTTTATTAGCTATCAAAATGAATTTTGTACCAAGATTTTGTTCCGCATATTGCAGTACATCCATAATCTCATCCAGGTAGGGAATGGTAGAATGACTGCCTGTCCATCCGATAGTTACCTGCCCTTCGGTATGTTCCTTAATGCCATTGTGCATACGGTCCATATCTACGCAGGTAGGTATCAATACAACATTGTCATTGTATTTGCGGGCGTAATTGCATAAGTAGTCATTACCTCCTATTACAGTATGCGACCATTTGCAGATATACTTCACCTTCCAAAAGGCTTTGAGCATAGCTGCCAGGCTATTCTCTGAGCTCGTATTAGGTATCCATATGGCGTCGTCAAAATCATATATCATCTTCTTACGCCACAGCTTTGCCACTATCCATTCAAATACAGGAGGTCCCATAGGAGCCCCTTCACGGTGTACAAAAACACAGTCGTAATGATGAATATCAAACAATACAGTTTTCAGCCTTCTCAGGTATCCTTTAGCTATCCCGGTTGCCTTTTGCAAAGCAGAACCTTCCTTGTAAAGTATATGCCAGGTGTGGGCATCCATAAACGGTGCTATGTCATAATTGATATCACCTTCTTCTTGTATGTACGGTTCGAATAACTCTACGCGAAACCGTTGCGAGGGTGCGTGCCTTACCGGGTAGGGCACCATAAATAATATGTTCAGTTTCCTTTTACTCATTTAACTGTTAGATATTATTTGTCGCATCTCTTTCCGATACTGTTCCGTGTTGAACTTCTCTCGTACATATGCTCTTCCTTTAGTAGCAAATTCGCTCCTGAGTTCAGAGTTTGTTATTAGTTGTGTTAATGCTTCAGCTATCGCATCTACATCTTTTACCGGTACTGTTATGCCTGTTTTACCGTTGTTAATGATCTCTTCAGGACCACCGCATTTTGTAGCTATTAATGCCGTACCATAATATGCAGCTTCCAGGCATGTCATAGAAAATGATTCTGCCTCTGAGCAATTCAGAACGATATCTGCAGCCTTGATCGCAGATTCTACATTAGCATTGAAATGATCGAATTTTACAATGCCGGTTAACCCAGCCCGTGCACTCATCATCTCGAGCTCAGATTTATAAGCAGCGTTTTTCTCTAATCCCATATCGCCGCCCATAAAGGTTAATGTTATATTCTTGTGCGTAGCATAGACTTTGATAAATGCGGCCAATGCATCATCCTGACCTTTCCCCCTTATATAATTGGAGAGGTAAAGTATTGAAATGTCCTTATTGTCACGAACCGTTTTTTCTGGTTCAGTTTCTGTGAGTTGCACAGGGTCATATACCCTTACAGCTTTTGGATGAGGCGGTAGTTGCTTCAGGACTGCGTCAGAAACAGCTATCATTCTGTGAGAATACTTCAACCCGTACCTGATCCATATTTTCCGGAATATACCGGGCATTACAGAAGGGAGGAAACGCACGTAGGTAAGTAATTTACCCTTGTAACCCATTACCTTAAGCATCACACCCAGCATATTGTAAAAGTCATTAACTTGTACGATATCTACTTTTTCATGACGTACAATGCTTCGTAAAGCAACAGCGTTTCGCAACAACATGATAGGGTAAAGCAGAAGAATCGGTACAGAACGTTTGATCTCTACCATCGGTAATCTGTAAACTTTTATTCCCTTGTCTTGCAGGGTCTTTTTGAGTTTACTCTGATCGCTGATCACAAAGATAAATTTGTGCTCTTCTGATAACAGATCAGCCTCATTTACGGCACATTTAAACGCACCTGTGAAAGCTATGGAGTTGTCTATTATCAGTATATTCAATTGTTTTGATTTTAGTGTTCAATGATATCCTGCCATTTCGCCAACAGGGTTTCCAAAGCAAACCTGTCTGATAATTTATTGAATTCTTCGGTCGAAGGTACGGGATTATCTAACCTGTAATTTATCTCGTCTGTCCAGGTATCAATTATTTCGTCTGTTATGTCGTGTAACATGGGTAAGAGCGAGCCTACAGGTGTCCTGACCAGTTGTTCTGTAGGTTTAGGGCCTAAGCCGGCCACATTTAATATCTCCCTGGGCCCGGTAGGACAATCTGTGCTCACTACAGGTTTTTCGCAAATGATAGCTTCTGCCAGCACATTCGGGAACCCCTCCCATGAAGAGGTAAGGGCGAAAAGGTTACTATGTTGATAGAATTTAAATGCATTCTTCTGAAATCCCATAAAGTATATATCTGCATCCTGGTATGTGCCATCCCAATCGTATGGCTTCAGGTTAAGTGATCTTGCCAATTCAGTCAGTTCGCCATGCAATTCGCCATCTCCAAGTATTACTAGCCGTGCATCAACATGGTCTTTTACTTTTTTAAGTATTCTTACCAGTTTATCATGCTCTTTAGCCACATGCAACCTGCCTGATGTGATGATGACTTTCTTTGAGAATATTTTTCCTTCATCTTCAGTCAGTGGCACACTCGCATTTGCGAATATTTCTTCTTTTTCATAGAAGTTGAATATTACTCTTAGCTTATCGTAGTTTATACCAAAATATGTATTTAACTCATCAGCCAATGCCTGGGTAACGCATACTATGTTGTCTGCCCGTTTATACAGGAAAGGTATCAATACTTTTTTGCGCACTTGCCCCATGAATCCGCTGATGACTTTGTCGAACATTTTAGAGCCACGGATACTCAGTACTACTTTCTCCCTGCCTTTGGTCAATACGTTTACATAGTCAGGCCCTTCGAGAAAACTGATCGAGACATCGATATTGTTCTGTTGTTTGATCTCTTTTATTTTCCTGATACGGAAACGCCATGCTTTTATCTTATTATAAATTGAGGTGCCTCCGGGTGGGTCAACGAATATTATTTCATTGCAGGTTTTGTAATAACGTGTCCGGTCTTTACCTGATAAAATACACAATGTCACGTTATAGCCTAACCGCTCAAGATGATAACTCAATAACGATATAGAACGTTCTGCGCCACCCTTGCCAAGTTCCGACCCGATAAGTAATATGTTTTTCTGCTTAGTCATTGAGCATCTTTTCCAGGTAATCACTTAAGTGGACAATGTATTCGTCGAAGTTATAGTCTGTCAGGTTTTGTTTCGCGTTAAGGCCTTTTTGTGCGTTTTCTTCCCTATGGTGATACGCCCATAAAATACTTTCTTTTATAGCTTTAGCATCCCTTATAGGTACTATATAGCCGCCACCATCACCTCGGCTTATTAACTCGCTCGATCCCGCATTGTCAGTAATTAATACAGGTACCGCGTAATGTGCAGCTTCAAGTGCGGCCATAGGCCCGCCGTCTACCAGGCTTGGAACGACAAAGAGGTCGAGTTCTTGCATAAAAGCAGCTATATTATGAACATGGCCTGCAAACCTCACCTGTTTTACGTTGTCATAATGTTCTTCTATATAATCATGCATTACAGGATTGAGTGGCCCGCCTACAACCAGTTCTATATCAGGCAGGTTATGTTCAGTTATTATTTCCTCCCAGGCTTCCAGCAGGTATTGTAGACCTTTTAAGACTACTACGTACGACATGAATCCTACAACAAATTTTCCTCCTGTTTTTTTCTTGTTCTTAACATCATAAAAAGGGAAATCGGGTGTCATATGACCGGTCATATTTACTGCTTCTCCTTTAAAAGCAGTCGACTCTTTGTAGGTTTTATAGACAGTTGGGAAGAAACCAATGGCTATGTCCAGGTTTTTCATAGATTCTTTGAAGTACCTGTTACGCCTGTCATACGTATAGGCATCTATTTCTTTCGATCCAAGTTTCCTGTTCTCCTCACTTACGATATCGTATATATAATCATCCTCGGGTGTTCCTGATAACAGTATCGTGGTTATACCAAGGCTTTTGGCTTTTTTGAAAGTGCGTTTCAGGTAGGGTTGCGTTACAAATAATATTGAGATGGACTTATTCAGCTTCATAGCGCAGAAAAAGTCGAATAATAATTCCTGTATGAACCTGAAGCCGTGGGTCTGAAAGTTGTAAAAACTATTGATCTTATTCAGGATGAAGAGATAATACCTCGAAAAGAAAGAAACAGGTTCGCTAGGGAAGGGTGTGTCAAACTTTCCTTTAGAATTAACGACAAATGACTTTAATAAACCGCGTTTATGCAGTTCTTTAGACAATGCGTGCCCCAGCCTGGCCATACCTTGTCCACTTGTCGCTGTGAGCGATTGAAAAGATACAACCAATATTTTTCCTCCTTTATTCATAATAGTCCTGCTATTGTTATTTAAGCATTGTTGACAAGGTCATTTTTTCAACTTTGTATTTCGATACATGGTCCAGAAAGTCCAGTAATATTTTTTTCATGGTTATTGTTTCGTCATATACCATAGGGTAGTCAAACTCTACATAGTGTGTAGACAATACAAAATCGCCGTTGTATTTGCGCACCATATCAAAGTCGTATATCAATGTATCTAACCTTGTTGTGGGTTGCAATGGGTAATGATAGGCAATTTCATTGTGGTTCGAATACCTGACCACACGCGGGTAGTCAGACTCGCGATGTAGAACCTTGAAAGTTAATTGCTTTGCTATGTTATACAAGCCCTTCAGGTCTTTTTCTTTTTTATAGAATGGTATACCCCCACCACAAAGATTCAGCCCGGCATTAAGAACGGCTTTGTATCCCATTTCACTCAAAAGATTTTGAGGTGGTGTGAATACACTTATGTCGCAGTCTAATATTTTATTCAGGTGTGCTATTTCTTCTTTTATCTCATCGGTCAGGTCGCGGGTAGTAAAAAATTCAGCGCCTCTTACGTAGTTATTACTACGATTTTCAGGTAATTCCGGGTCGCCATTCCTGTGATATTTAGCATGAAATGATAGATCCAGTTTCCTTTCTTTTATTTTCTCCTTCAGGAAGGCTACCAGTGAGTTGTTATTTTCGATCGGGTTGGGCATATTGTCTTTATCCCAGGCTGCCCAGTCAGTATTTTGTTTGTCTTTGTATATCTGGTGCACCCAATACAGCCAGTTCCCTTTTACCTTTGATATGAGGCTGAGTGTAGGGGGAAAGTCACTCCAAATATCACTGTAACACTGTTCCAGGTCTTCCGGTTGCGTGTAGTAGTTGGTATCGTCGTCTCTTATTGCAAACCTCATAATTGTTTATTTTTCTATACAGTTATCGGTTTATGGCTTTTTGGTATACTTCGGTATATGCTTCCACACATTTGTTCATGTCAAACATCCGGTAGCATAAACCCGTGTTGTTTTTATGCTCGTCATACAGTGCCGGGGTATCCAAATATCGTTTCATGGCTGCTGCTATCTTGTCAACGCTCACCTCACCATTGTCTATGGCTACTATCTGCCCTGCAGGGTGTTGTGCCTGGCCTGTCATATTTACTATTTCACCTGCATCGCTGGCTATTACCGGCACATGGCAATACAGGTATTCAATGATCACTGTTGGCAGACTTTCAGAAGGGTAGGTAGAGGGCAACAACCCTACATCGAAAATATTGATCCAGTTGATTGGGTTATCTGAATGTCCTGTGAAATGTATTCTTTTCTCTGTGCTGTATTTTTCTTTCAGGTCCGACAGGTAGCCACTTTCACCCGTTAAAACTAAGTGGCTTTTGGTATTGTTCATTTTGAGAAACCCGTTAATAGCAACCTGCCAGCCTTTTTCAGGTATACCGCGCGATACCATGCCAAATACAAAGTCTGTATCATTGATGCCGAGCTGTTGCTTCAACACATCGGGTTGCTCTGTGACTTCACCGGTATATCCGTTATATATTTTACTTATTTTGTTAGCCGTTTCGTTGGGGAAATGTTCTTTGAAGAAGGCTGTCTGTTTATCCGAGATACAAACAGTGGCAGCGAGTCTTTGCAGGTTGTGTGGTGCTTTTGTAGGGTAGTTCAGTAATGGTATGGGTATGTTGTTCTTCGTTTTGTTGAAGAATTGCAGGTAATCGCCATGTATGGTATTAACTACAGGTATATTAAGGGGTGTACATACGTCCAGGCAAAGTTTGTCCACCTTAAGCAGGTGGCTGTGTATTACTTCTGTGCCCTGTTCTTTTATCAACTTATTTAGTGTTTTACGAATATAACTATCTCTCAGGCTGATATCTATTTTTAATCTGAACAGCAGGCCGTCTATTTTGCTTAATAGTTTGTATACCGGTATTGCCGCGGGCGTTACTTGCACGTCAGGAGCTATCAGCCTGCATAGTTCATAGTTCAACAGCTGGTTGTAGAATACAAACACACGCACATCGTGCCCGTTGTTATGCAATGCCTGTGCCAGGCGCAGTATAAAGGTTTCTGCGCCTCCCGGATGTATTACTTCTGATGCCAGTACGATCTTCATTGTTATGATAAATACTTACGGCGCAAATAATAAAATAAGGTCCTGTATCCTTCCGTGTCAGTTTTGCTATAGCTGAAATGTTTGCCTAACAAGTCTTTGGCCTGTTTCCAGTTCTTCTTGTCAATCGCTTTCGCTGCCCACATACGGTACCTTTTGGCCATTAATGGTTTATTGTTGAACAATGCCTGTTCAAATGCCTTGGCTTCTTCAGGTTTGCCTTGTTGCAGCCAGTCGGTACCTGTTTCGTTTATCAACCTGAATAACTCAGCAATGATATCCTGGGCTATTAGTTTCCGTTGGTCGTCCAATACATTTGTAATGGACCCGGGGTTAATGCGGTAGAAATACAGGCAATCTTTTAAAAAGTATATCGGGTACTTATGGTTTACTTTGAATGTCCAGTAGTGATCGTCCCCGTAAATACCATTGAAGTATTCGGAAAAATAACCGAATTCGTCAAAAAGCTGTCTTCTCCACATCAGGCCCGGAAACCAGAAAGGGTACTGCAATTGTAAGTCATACACAAGGAAATCTTCTGTATATTCCTGTGCATAAGAATCGAATTCCTGTACATTAAGTGGTTTGTCGTCGGTGCCGATCGCCTGAAAGTCGCTACCGCATATCACTATCTCAGGGTGTTTGATAAATACATTTACCTGCTTTTCTATCCTGTCAGGCGGGCACATATCGTCGGAGTCAAGTTGTGTCACTAATTCCCCGGTAGCTTTGCGCAAAGCCCAGTTCTTGTTTTTTACATAGCCAAGGTTTTTTTCCTGTTGGTATAATGTTATACGGGGGTCTTGTAAGTAGGGCTTGATCAGCTCTACCGTATTATCTTTCGATGTATCATCGCTGATGATCAGTTCCCAATTGCTGTACGTTTGTGCCAGTATGCACTCAATAGCTTTGCCTATGTATTCGGCACAATTATAAGAGCACATTATGATACTTACTTTCATACTCTTCGTTTTATTCAGCGTTGTTTTTCACCCTGGCCCTTACCAGGTACAGGAGCGATTGATAATTCTTAATGAAAAGCGGTGCTATAGACATGGCTTGTTTTAAAAGCGCCCACCCATTGCCGAAGTTGCCGTTGTCAATTTGTATGCATGCAAAAGCTCTCACCTTATCAGCCAGGTAGTTTTTATTGTGCATCAATTTTTGCTCATATTGCTCCAGTGCTTTTATATTGCCTTCCTTCAGCCAATCAGTGCCGGTTTCCAGTCTCTGTTTCTTTAGCTGTTGGAATACATCGTAAGCAATTATTTTTCTCAGCGCGTTTGGTTCATCGAGGTCTATACTGCGATGGTCTGAATTAGGCCTGGCCCATACAAAATACAAGTACTCGTCCAGGTAATATCCTCCATAACGGCTGATGATATCCATGATGAAGTAGTTGTCATAGCTGGTCACGCGGTCCCAGTACAGGTTATAACCGGGTATTTCTTTCAATACTTCCCTCCTGAACATGATCGTGGCCGGCGCCCAGTCTTCTTTGCGCATATCTGCAGGCCCGGAACCTGGCCTTTCAGGATATTCAGGATCTATATGACTATAATAAAAAATAGAGTTGGTCATACAGCAACCCACATCGTGGCTGTCAAGTACTGCTACCTGCTTCTCCACTCTCTGAAGGTCACACCAGTCGTCGGAGTCCTGTATCATGATATAATCACCCTTCGCTTCAAAGAACAGCCTGTTATAGCACCTCAATCCTCCCTGGTTCACTTCTGTGGTCAGCACCTTTATCCTGGTATCTTTGGCTGCCCATTTGTTGATGATGTCTAAAGAGTTGTCAGTAGATGCGTTGTCGCATACAATGCACTCAATATTGGTGTATGTCTGGTTCACAATGTGTTCCAGGCATTTATCCAAATACTCAGCACAGTTATAGTTAGGTACAACAACGGATACCAACTTACTCATAGTTGCTATTTCTTTTAGTGAGCATGCTGCTCAGCGGTCATTAATTCTTTATAGGACAGTTGCTCGGTGATTGTTCCACCGTCTATCCTGTATATCTGGTTACAATATTTTAATGAGGTATACCTGTGTGCGATAATTATTACAGTCAGGTGTTCTTCGCCTAACGCACGTATAGAGTTGGTAATTTCTTCTTCTGTTTTTGAATCTAATGCAGAAGTAGCTTCGTCAAATATCAGTATCTGCGCACCCTTATATATTGCACGTGCAATGGCGATCCTTTGCTTCTGTCCGCCCGAAAGATTGTTGCCGCGTTCGTTCAGCATGGTCTCTTCTTTGTCAGGCCACGAGTCTACCAGTTCCTTCAGGCTGGACAATTGTATGGCCCGCTCCAAACGCTTAGGGTCTATTTGCTCTCTGGGTTCGCCTATTGCTATATTTTCTTTAAAGGTTGTATTCATAACAAATACCTCCTGCCTTACGTAGCCAAGTATCTCCCACCATTTATGCACATTGTCCCTGGTTAGTTGTGTCTGGTCAATATGTATATCCCCGCTGGTAGGGTATAAAAAGCCAAGTATGTTATTTACCAAAGTAGATTTTCCCGCACCTGAACGCCCTATTATACCTATGGCCTCACCTTTTTTAATGGTCAGGTTGCAGTCTTTCAGTATATCAGTATCACTGCCGGGGTATTTGTAGCCAACATGGTTGAATTTTATGCTATGGGTCAGTGTGATTTCCTTACTGTCTTTTTTAACAATATCCTCTTCCTCTGTTGGTGTAAAGTCTACATCTTTAAATATGAAACCGGTAGAGGTCAGGTTATTCATTGAAATAACAAACCTGTTGATGGAGGGTATACTACGGTAAGCTACCACAGAGAATAAACTAACGGTTGTAATGATCTTCTCAGTATCCTTCAGTACAAACACGCCATACACCAGTATCAGGATAATACACATGAATATGGCTATCTCTATGATGCGTGTAGGAATGAACATCATGAAATCTATCTGTGCCTGGTTATGGCTGTATCTTTTTGCGAAGTCGTGAAAGCGGTTTTTAAAGCGGTCTTCTGTACCTGCTATTTTTATATCGGTATAACCGAATATCATCTCCTGTGCATACGCATACAGTTTGATACTGTTCTTGCTTTTTTCTTCACCTGCCTCGCGTATCATGTTCTTCACTTTGGCATAAAATGTACCCATGATAGGAATTAAAACGCCAATAAGCAGGAAGAACAGCTGCCAGTTATACAAGCATATAATAAGTCCTGTTAGTATAAAGATTATTGCCTCGTTGATAAGTATCAGGCTGGATATGGCAGCACTGCTGCACAAGGCAGATTGGTAATAGGTAAGTTTACTCACCAGTTCATTAGATGTTTCTTTTTGCATGTCCAGCATACTGCGGTCATATACTTTGCCTAGCACGTTCATTGAAGAGCTAACATACAGCCTACGCACAAATGCTACCTGTAGCCAATTGATCAGCAGACCGAAGGCATTTTTGGCGACTATCATCAGGAAGAAGAGTGCAACTGTATATACCAGTAATTCGTTTTTGGAAAAGGTGGCGAGGAAAGGGTAGTTGGTAGCAACAGTTTCGTAAAACGACTCAGACATAACCAGGCCCACAACAGGTATGATCAGCGAGAGGCCCAGAAGGTCAGTTATAGAACTGATAAACGTCCAGAATACCAGCCAGTTAAATGACTTCTTTTGTTTTCGGTTGAATATATTATAGAGCTTCGCGACGTACGAAAGCGCATTTCTTTTTTTCAATTTCATCAGCTATATGTAACTAATTTATTTCTGCAATGATATTCCTTTCATTAAAGAAGGGCCTATCGTATCTCTCTTGTTAACATGCAAATAACTGAAACGGGTATTTTACTGCTCCTCTCTCTTATTTAGTAAAAAACCGTTTGAATATGTTCTTCTTTTTCTTTTTGCTCTTGTCGTCGTTGTAATATCCATAGCCACCAGCCTGGTATCCGTACACATAGCCGTATCCGTAGCCTGAACTACCGCCGTATCCGTATCCGTATTTTCTAAGGAACTCCACACCATTGAATATGATAGCCGGATTTTTGATCTTTCCATCCTTGTGCAGTACGTCAAACATCCTTACCTGGTCTTTTACTGTGTAAGATTGCCTGATAATGAACAGGTTAGTACTTGCATATTGTGATAATATCAATGCATCTGACACCATACCTATCGGCGCAGTATCTACAATGATCACGTCAAACATTTCTGATAACTCATCAAACAACTGGCGGCATTTGTCTGAAACAAGCAATTCTCCAGGGTTGGGAGGTATGGCACCGCAGTTGGCGATATACAGGTTCTCGTGAATACCCGATGCTTTTATCACGTTTTCCATACCGCACATCCCAGCCAGGTAACCGCTGATACCACCATCATTGGGCAGGCCCAGGTAGTGGGCTATCTTAGGTTTACGCAGGTCAAATTCAAGAATGATAACACGTTTTTTCGCCAGTGTCATCGTGATACCCATATTGATAGATATGAACGATTTACCCTCACCACTGGTGCTCGATGTTACCATGTATATGCGGCTGTTATTCTTCGCCCCTGACATAAACTCAAGGTTGGCGCGTATCAGCCTGAATTGTTCTGCAACTCCTGTGCGCACGTGCGGACCAACGACAATTGCATTTTCTTTATCAGTAGTACCTTCTACTCTGCCTATCGAACCGATAAGCGGAATAGACGTTTGCGACTCAATATCATTTTCATTGATGACCTTATTGTTCATCACCTCGCGCAACACAACAATAGACCCCGGTATCAATATACCTATCAGGAACATCATCATGTATATCCTTTTAGGAACAGGACTTATGGGTGCACCTGATGCATATGGTACTACTACTACTTTTGATTTGTTGGTAGCTGAATAAACAGATATCTCGTTCTCTACCAACTTTTGATACAGCAACAGGTAGATGCTTTGCAGTACAGGGTAGTTCCTGTTGGCCTGGTTTATCTCTTTGTCTATTTCAGGGGCCTGACGTATCTTTTCCGATACTTCGCGCTGGTTCTCCCTTTCTACGGCCAGTTCGCGATTCAGGTTTTTCAGTACTTTTTCGCAGGCGTCAATAATACGTTTGCGTATAGCTGCTATCTCACTTTCTTTGTCCAGCAGTTGCGGGTGGGCTTTGCCCCAGTTGCGTGCCAGTAAACTTCTTTCGCGTATCGCCAGGTTATAGTCCTGTATCAGGCCGCTTAGCGATGGGTCTGTAACTTCTGCCCCGGCTATTACTTCATATTCACTTCCAAACGGATTCTCAAGGCTGTTCTTCAGCGTTTCAATGATGTTCTTTTTATGGGTCAGTTCATCTACCAGTGTTTCCGATGCTGACTTTTTACCCATAAGGTCTGCTGTCTCGGCTTTTACATCTACAACATCATTTGTTTTCTGTATATCAACGGTCAATGAGTCCAGTTGTTGCAGGTTGTTGCTGATACTCGCTGTCCTGTCTTCAATGAACTCTCGTGTTTTCTGCGCAGTATAGTTGATACTTTCCAGTTCGTTTTTCTGGTAGAAGTATATGAGCGTATTCATGAAGTCTACACCACGCTCCCGGATATTATCTGTAAAGTGCAGGTCCAGCAGGCTGGTACGGCCGTCCTGCAGGTCTACGCCAAACTTACCACCTATTCTGCCGGCGGCTACTTCAAGATGTTCTATGTTTACAATAAAGTCGGTAGACTCCAGGAAACCCCTGTTCACTTCAGGGCCTTCGTTGTAGAGAATTTTAAAACGTCCCCATTTGCGGTTGATCCACGTGCCGTATAATACGCGTTCTGATGCTTCGCCTTCTACCAGTTCAAACTGTCCCTCTACTATCTGGCGGATAGTGATCTGCTTGCTGCCGACAAGAAATCCTTTTTCGTCAAATACTATTTTTATCGGACATTCCTTGTACAGTTCCGTTTCTTTTACACGGCCTATAGCCCAGTAACGTATATTGATATCCAGGGAGTCGATCACTTTGAATATCATATCCTGCGACTGCAGTATCACTTTTTCGTTAAAAAGGTTGACCTTGGATTTGTCATTACCCGGATCGATCTTATTCAGCAGGCTTTGTGCCGGATCTTCTTTGTTTTGCTCCATAAGTATGGAGCTGTTAATGGCGTATTGCGGAGTAGTATAGCGCAGGTACAGAAAGCCTGCTGTGAGAGTTATAGACAGCGTAAGTACAAACCAATACCAATTGGTCAGCAGCGCCCCGAACAATCGCTTGAAGTCGAAACTCGAGTTGAGCTGGTTAAGTAGCCTTGCTTGTATTTGCTGTTGGTTCTGCTCCATTCTTATTGGCTCACGCCTTACTTAACAATTTGTGTTACACCATAAATTGCGATCGCTGCAGATAGCAATGATGTAAATGTTGGCAGGTAGAAACGCAGGAACTCGTTGCTTTCCTGCCTCCTTATCCTTGCCGGTTCCACATATATTAAGTCATTCTGTTTTAGGTAAAAATAGGGACTGCTGAAAACGTTCCTGCTGTTCAGGTTCAGGCGTGCATATTCCCTGCGGCCTTCCGTTTCGCGCACTATCATCACGTTATCTTTCCTTCCCGTAATAGGTATATCTCCTGCCAGGGCTATGGCATCAATAACGCTGATCTTATGATTCGAGGCGATGATAGAGCCCGGATGGCCTACCTCGCCCAATACTGTAATTTTGTAATTGATGATGCGTATCTCCACTACAGGTTCCAATATGAAATCGACCAGGCGTTTGCCTAATTGGTCTTTTATTTCCCTTAAGGTCAGGCCGGATACTTTTACTTTGCCTAACACCGGGTAATCAATAAAACCATTCTCGTCTACAAGAAATGCCTTATTCGAACCTCCGCCCGAGCCGGCAGAACCCATACTCGAGCTGATGTTGTAAGTGGTACCTCCTTCATTGAAGATGACTACTGGGTCGCCTGTCCCTCCTGCGCCTGCGGTTATACTGCTGATAGAGGTGACGTTTATGGCCAGTATATCGCCGGGCAGTATGCTGATCTCTTTCCGCTTTTCAATGTTCTCAACCTGCACATGAGGATCTAAAGGTACATTGTCAGAAAAGTATATCGTCTTTTGCGGTGCGGCACAAGATGCTATCAACAGCACAAGGGCCATTGCAGCTAATATTGGGGTCGATCGCATAAGCTGTCGCATTTAATTGGGTTAGTAATCTACATTTTCAATTCATCCACAAAGTGCTATATACGCAGTTAGGGAGTCGCTGGCTCCCTCTCTCTTGCTTATATATCACCACGATATTTCAACATATTTGGCAGTAGAGTATAGATAACACTGTATTACAGCGACTTCTACACATTTTACCCGCCTTAAAATACAATACGCAAAATACGTTCGTTTCCTTACATGCTAAAGCTTTGTGGATAACTTATTCACAGGGTATTAACAAGTTATCCACAGGAGATTAACAATGGATTCAACCCGGATTCTTGCAAAATTTATGCCTTATGATTAACAAATGGGTATTAACTTCGTTATCTTGTTGTTAACTGATGTAACGTGTTGATAATTATCACTCTACACGTTAATGGTGTTTTTATATGTGGATGAGCGATCGATATACTCTAAGCACTTGCTTTGATTTTTTATGGGGCCAGCCGCTCTCTTTTCCACTGCCCGTCCTTTGTACTTGTAAACAGTATCCTGTCGTGCATGCGGCTGCTTCGCCCCTGCCAGAATTCGATACTGTATGGTTGCACACCATACCCTCCCCAATGTTTCGGGCGGGGAACAGGCTTGCCGGCAAACTCTTGTTCGTAACGGTAGTAGTTGTCGTTCAGTATAGCCCTGTCAGGTATGACTGAGCTTTGCGGTGAAGCCCAGGCGCCTATCCGGCTGCTTTCGGGGCGGGAGTGAAAATATTCATCGCTTTTTTCGGGTGGCAGCTTTGAGGCCTGGCCGTATATCCTGACCTGTCGCTCCAGTTCCTTCCAAAAGAATACCAGGCACACATTTGGATTGTGTGCTATGTTTTGTCCTTTGGTACTGTTGTAGTTGGTGAAAAAAACAAAAGCCCCGTCTTCCAGGCCTTTTAATAGAACGATACGTGCGTCAGGTTTGCCGTCCGGGCCTACAGTGGCAAGTGTCATGGCATTGACCTCATCTATCAACGCCTCCCTGCACTCCATGAACCAGCGCGTGAAAAATGCTATGGGATCATCCCCGACGGTCGTCTCGTCAAGAGCTGCCAGTTGGTAGTCTCTTCTTATTTCTGCAAGGTCCTTCAAGTCGTAAAAGGATGTAAAGGGAAGGGGTTATTTTTTGTCCCCGCCCAGATATTTTGACATTACATATAATAGTTCAAAGGTCATCAGTATGATGAAGATATAGCAAAGCGTCATACCTAAGCCATATTGAACTGTATCGTAAAATGCGTTGAGTAGTACAGATTCCATTTATATAGAAATTTACGCCGCAAGATACGAAACATGCGTGTATTTTTCTACTTTATGTAATTCCCTTTTTTGTAAGTAATTTTCGGCAGAATCACCAACTTAGCCTATGTTTTTGCGGCACATACCATTTTTAAGGTCTGTACTGTTGTACTCCTTTACTGCTTTTGGCGGGCCACAGGGGCACATAGGTATGATGATGCGCACCTTCGTGCAGAAACGTAAGGATGTATCGGAAGAAGAACTGATGGAATACAATGCCTTTTGCCAGATGCTGCCGGGGCCTTCTTCCACACAGACGGTTACGCTGATAGCTTATAAAAGAGGGGGTATACCCCTGGCGATTGTTGCCTTGTTATTATGGATATTGCCGGCAGCTACCATGATGGGGGCTTTCTCATTCCTGATATATTACATAGATGTAAAGGAGATAAGTACCAATTTATTCAAGTATGTGCTACCGATGTCTGTCGGTTTTATCTTTTATGCTGCGGCAAGGATGATGAAAAGCAGTGTACGCCATGTCGCGACATGGGCTATTATGACAGGCTGTGCTATTGTAACTTTTTTCGTGCAGTTTCCATGGGTGTTTCCGTTGTTGTTACTGCTGTCGGGCGTGATCAGCAATTTCAGCAACAGGCGTATACCTGACAGTAAAGAAAAACCTAAGCCTGTTAAGTGGATGAACCTGTGGATATTTGTAGCCATATTCCTGGTAGTGGGGGTGCTTAGTGAGGCGGCAAATATGTACAGTTTCCCGAATGCCAAGTTGTTCAATTTGTTCGAGAACTTTTATCGTTTCGGTGCTATTGTGTTCGGTGGTGGTCAGGCACTTATGCCCATGATGTTGTTCCAGTTTGTCAATCGTCCCTTGCACCTTGGTTTGTCTCCGCTTATGTCGGGCGAGCAGTTGCTTACCGGGTATGGTATGGTGCAGGCAGTACCGGGGCCGGTATTTGCGGTCTGTTCTTATGTGGGGGGGATGGTCATGAGCCCTTATGGCGCGGTGTGGCAGGCAGTTGGTTGCATAGTGGCAACCTTCGCGGTATTTCTCCCAAGCACACTATTGCTCTTTTTCCTTTTTCCGGTATATCAGAATCTGCGGCAGTATGTAGTGATATTTCGTGCGCTTGAAGGTATCAATGCCGCTATTGTCGGTATTATATGGGCTTCGGGTGTGGTATTGTTTCAGACTATGTCGTTTGAGTGGACGAACGTTGTAGTGGCTGTTATTACTTTCTGTATATTGTTCTTTACAAAAATACCTTCTCCACTGATCGTATTGGGCTGGCTCCTGCTGGGCTGGACCATGAATGCCTGAGTTACTCCTGCTCTTTCAATAGTTTCTTTACATCTCCGATCAACTGATTTACTTCAGTCATGTCAGTTCCTTTGTAGAAACGGCCACGCAGGAAACCATCTTTGTCAACCAGTACAAACCGGTCTGAGTGAATAAAGTCGCTTTCTATCTCAACACCTGCTGTGTCATCTTCTGCACTGATCAGGTAGCTGTACCTGGCGGCATCATACAGTTCTTTCTTATCTCCTGTAAGGAACATCCATTGCTCAGGGTCAGCTTCAAACCTCAGGCTGTATTCCTTCATAGCACCTACTGTATCTTTTTTCGGGTCTACGCTGTGAGATAGTATCTTCACCATATCATTACCCCTGAAAGCCTCGTACACTTTACTCATATTCTCATTCATTTTCGGGCATATGCCTTTGCATGTTGTGAAGAAGTATTCCACGACATATATCTTGCCTTTCAGGTCTTCGTTGGTTATCGTGTCGCCTTCCTGGTTCACAAATTTGAACGGTTGCACATGATGGCCGGTGTTTGAGCCTATTACGGGCAGTGTATCCGGCTTTTTTGAATATCTGAGTGAATAGGTAACAAATGCTGAAGCCAGTATCAGGAAAAATACAATGAGGAAAATACTTGTCTTGTTCACTTTCATAACGCCGCAAAGTTACGGATAGTAGGCTAATTGGCGGTCAGTATTTCATGTTCTTTATAAAAATAGGGTAGCGGATAGCCGAGTTCATCCATAATATTCTCCAGCATGATATTGTCGTCAGGGTTATATTGCCTGTTCAGGTTGAAACCATGCAGCCTGGCCCAGCCCAGCCACTTGGTGGCTGCTACCGGGTTTTTATATTCAAGCAGCATATCGTAAATATTCACACCCGTTTGCCTGGCTATTAGCTTCACCATAAGCACACCCTGCGTTTCATTCAGCGCTTTTACCTCTTTATCAAACTGTTCTCTTAGTTCATCTTCACGCTGGTGTACATATGCTCTGCGTTCTTTTCGGCTTATGCCTCCTTGCCCGGTCTTTACTTCAAGGTCTTCATATAAGTTCACAGCTTCCTGCACATACGGCATTACGGTAGTAACATAGTACTTCATCTGGTTATACTTATAACGCACTGTATCATTTGCCCAGTCCCGCTCAGCTTTAATTGACACGGGTTTCAGGGTTACATGTAGCTGTGTATCAGGCGCTGTCTCCTGTGCCAGGGCGCCGTCATGCAAGAGCAGAGCTATAGGTAATAGTAATATGTAGTAAATGACTGATTTCACTTCAGATGATAATGCAAGCCCTGTGCCAATATCCTTTAAAGAATGTTAATGTTGCAGCCTGTTATTGCTGTATAACCGTAAAACGTACAGTTCTTTTTTCTATACCTGAAATAAGTTGCAATATATATACTCCACTTGCCGTGTTGCCCAGGTCTACAACAGTATCGAATTTTGACCTGTCTGGCTGTATGAAACTTTTATGTACGATCATACCCTGGTGATTATAAATATTCATCGTTAATGTTTCATCCGTCTGGGTAATACCAGAAATTGTAAATTTTCCTTTGTTAGGATTGGGGTACAGGTCTAACGTAATGCCCAGGATATCCTTAACACTAACAATAGTAGTAGTAGTGGTGGTACAACCATTATAACTACTGGTCAGTTCATACTCGCCGCTGTTCCTATAGGTTGCTATCGGTATTACCGGGTTACGTTCGTCCGATGTAAAACCATCAGGTCCTTTCCAGGAGAAACTTACGCTGTCCTTGTCGTTATTGGCATATAATTCAAGAGTAGCTCCTTCGTTTATAGGACTGTTGCTGCGTGCTACCGATCCCCCGGGACCCTCACGCATTTCTACTTCTGTCATAGCTGGTGCTGAGATGCACTTGTCTGTAGTGGTACGTACCTGGTAGGTTCCGGCCATACTTCCGTCAAAAGGAGCGGTGGGATTCTGTTTGTCCGACTTGAAGTTATTAGGGCCGGTCCATTCAAAACTGGAATTAGGCAAGGTGCTTTCAGTATATAATTCCAGCATTGTAGCTGTGCATACAGGACTGTTGCTGCTGATACTTTTTATTTCGGGCATAGGTTTTATAACAACACTGGTGCTATCGGTAATGGAACAGTATTCCAGTTGTGTTTTAATAATGTAAGTGCCTTCTGTCGCTTCTGTAACATCAGCCAGCGCAGGGTTTTGTGCATTTGATGCAAACCCGCCCGGCCCCGTCCATGCATAGGTACCATCAGGTGTTGGCTTAATGCTCAGGTTCAGCGTTTCGCCAATGCACAGAGGGCCGTTATTTTCTGGTTGGGGTGTCCTTATGTCAGGTATCTTTACGGTTATGTATGTTGGTGGTGATTTGCAGCCTACTTCTTCCTGTGTTACAGAATAAGTTCCGGCATCGGTAGCCTTAACAGGAGAAATGCTCAGCGTTCTCAGGATGCTTATTACAGATGTATCATTATCTTTTTTCCATTCAATACCGGCAGGGTTGCTTGTTTTGGCGCTCAGCAGTAGCCTGTCGCCCGGGCAAAGCGTCGTGTCTCCTGTTATCGCCAGCGCTACCAATGGTATGCCTACGTCAAGTTTAGTTGAGCCAGGCCTGGATTCGCAGCCATTCTTTTTGGCATATAGCAAATAATCACCTTCATCTGTTTTGGCAATGTTGTTTTTATTGGCCGTGGCGCCATTTGCGGCAAAACTATTGGGGCCTTCCCACCTGTAAGTTACTCCCTGCGTGGTAGTGCTGCCGCTCAGCTGCAGCGTTTCGCCTACACATATCGGGCTGTTGCTGGTGGCTTTGGGGGTATCGGGTAGTGGTTTTACGGTTACATAGGTATGGCCTGTATCCCAGCAGTTACCTATTGTTACTTTTACAAAGTACATCCCGCCATCCGAAGGTTTGGTATGTTCAAACCAGATACCCCCGGCCTGCTTCACTACGCTCGAAGGATAGGTCCATGATGGGGGAGGAATATTTGGCAGGTTGACCCATACGTTGATGTTTAGCTCATCATATTCACATACAGGCGATGTATTGGTTACTGAATCTATTTTCGGTGCTGGGGTAACCACCACCTGTACCGTGTCGAAAGACGTGCACATATAGCTGGTTACATACACTTTATAAGTTCCTTTGGCGGCAGTTGTAGCATTGTAAATATTGGGGTTCTGCTGGCTGCTGCTGAAACTGTTGGGGCCTGTCCAGTTAAATGAAGGAGAGGCATTGGGGGTGCTGGCCGTCATGTGTACCGTGTCTCCTTCGCAAAGAGGGCCATTGGCCCCGGCATTTACAGTGGGAAAGTTGGATACGCGTATTGTTTTACTGAATGGTGCCGATGTATAGGCGGGTGACAACGCTCGTATACGAAACAGGTAGCCGGTGCCTGCACCAATACTACCCGGTAATAAACAGTAAGCAGTGCCTGAACCCACGCCATAATAATAACCAACAGTGTCAGGACTGGAAAAACTACCGGCTGAATTGGACATCTCTACCGTGAAAAAGTTAGACATGTTAAAACTGCCTGTAACTGCAATAGGCACGCTGAACTGTGCGTTTACGCACAGCATAGTATCGGTAAAGCTGTTGGGGATATAGGCAGTTTGTGCCTGAACACAGTATATGTTCAGTAAGAAGCACAGTTTGAAAAATAGAATAAATTTATAAGTAGCTTTACGCCGCATAAATGAAGTTACCTGTTAGCTGTAAATATAAGCATAACATACTTAGTATAAAAAACTAATGTTAAAAGCATCGTTTGGACAGGTCTTACAGGTAAGGATCTACTAATATTAAGTCATGCCCGGGTTCGTAAAAATATTATTGTCGTATAGCCTATGTATAGGGCTTTTGTTATGCAACGGATGTATTCAGGATATGTGTACTTCTGTTCAATGTGAGAATGAGGGGGTATGTGTGCGAGGTGAATGTGCGTGTACCTTTGGTTACGAAGGGGATATGTGCGAAAAACAATGGTACCAGAAGTACGAGGGTAACTGGAGCAGTGTTGAAACGGATAAAAAAGATTCAGTACTCAATAAATATGATGTGTCTGTAGTATATGCCGGTTATACTGATACTTTCTACCTGCTCAATTTTGCGGATACACTGGATACCGTAAAGTGTTATAGGAGTGGGTATAAGACCTTTACGATCATGGAGCGGGTATTGAACGACAGCTTTAAGCTGGCATCCGGCAATGGCCTCCTTAGCGATGATGGTGCCAAAGTCACGGGATTGTATTCTTTAAGTCAGAAGGATGTAATTACTAATGTCGGTTATACGTGGACAAGGTAATTGCGTTATTTTTGTATGAAATAAAATATTAGCATGTTGACCCGCATTAAGAGTGTTATAGCGACGGCAGTGATTATTATGTCTTTTTTTTCTTCAGTGGTGTATACGGCTTGTAACAAGCCTAAGTATACATACATCGACCCTTGCGAAGGTATTGAGTGTAAAAACAACGGGATATGTATCAGTGGTGCGTGTGATTGTACCACCGGTTATACCGGGCAATATTGCGAAAAGAAAGCTATAACACCTTACCTGGGGAAATGGTCTTTTTCTCAGCAGCTGATATCGTCAAATAATAATCCGGTATCCGGACCTGAGAAAAAATACGAGGTGACGGTTACTGAGGGCGCTGAGTCTGTAACTTTCCTGAACTTTAATGGCCTGCTGGGTGATGCCTCGTTTAATGCATCAGCACGCATCGCGATGGAGATAGGCTATCTCGCAAATGGGATAGATTCGATACTGATTGAATCATATGTTGTTTCCACGCAGGATAATTTTGTCTTCCCGAAAAATCAGCCTCTGGGTAGTTCAAAGATACAATTGTTAAAAGGCGAAGGGCATATCAATAACCTGGGCACGCAAATGTCCGGAGATTTCACAATTGTCTATCCCGATTCGGCAAAAGGTTCGGTACAGGACAAATACACTTTCTCTGCAACATATATAAACTAACTTTTTATTTCCTTTCTTATGGGTGCCGAAACCTCTGGAAGGCCTATTTTTCAGGTACTTTGACATTTGGTTGAGCTGGCAGTTCGGCTTCCTTGAAAATTGTCTGAAAATGCGCTGAAAAAAATTTGCAAAAATCAATTTGTTACCTACTTTTGCAATCCCGTTTGAAACGCGGGCAAGTTCTTAAGATCGATATAAGCCGCTTTAGCTCAGCTGGTAGAGCAACTGATTTGTAATCAGTAGGTCGCTGGTTCGATTCCGGCAAGCGGCTCTTTTTGGGAGTTCAAGTTTTGTCCTCCGGGAGGAAATATCAGGAGGGTAGATGGCCGAGTGGTTAAAGGCGACAGACTGTAAATCTGTTCTCTCACGAGTACGGAGGTTCGAATCCTTCTCTGCCCACATTTTTTAAATAGATTGCAGTATGTTTTTGCAGCATGCAGTTTATAACTGTTATCTGTATTGGCATACTGCAATAAGCAGTATTAGCGGGAGTAGCTCAGCTGGTAGAGCGACAGCCTTCCAAGCTGTAGGTCGCGGGTTCGAACCTCGTCTCCCGCTCGTTAATAACACCCGTTTTCATCAGGCAGCTTATGCTTGGTCGAAAACGTAAGGTTTTATAACAAGTTCTTAAAGTTGTTGTAGCTCGGTTTATAACATGGTTTTGCTTAACTTTGCAACCCTGTTTTGAGGAAATAACAAAAGCTGTTGTAGCTCAGTGGTAGAGCATCACGCTTTTGGCGTGAAGGTTGACAGGGCGAAAAAAAAACAAAAGCTGTTGTAGCTCAGTGGTAGAGCACTTCCTTGGTAAGGAAGAGGTCGGCAGTTCAATCCTGCTCAACAGCTCATAAGAAAAAAACGGTATTGAAAAGGCCGAAGGCCATCAATTGATAAAAGAAGAAACAATTTAAAACATCGCTTAAAAAAAATAAAAATGGCAAAAGAGACCTTTCAGCGGGATAAACCCCACGTTAACATTGGTACTATCGGTCACGTTGACCATGGTAAAACTACATTGACTGCTGCGATCACAACTATCTTATCAGAAAGAGGCTTGGCAGCTAAAAAAGGATACGATGAGATCGACGGTGCTCCTGAAGAAAGAGAGCGTGGTATCACGATTAACACTGCACACGTAGAGTACGCTACTGATACTCGCCACTATGCACACGTTGACTGTCCTGGTCACGCCGACTATGTAAAGAATATGATTACAGGTGCTGCACAGATGGATGGTGCTATCCTGGTGGTGGCTGCTACTGATGGTCCGATGCCACAAACTAAAGAACACATCCTGTTAGGCCGCCAGGTTGGCGTTCCTCGTATGGTTGTTTTCATGAATAAAGTAGACCTGGTTGATGATCCTGAGATCCTGGAACTGGTTGAAATGGAGATCCGTGAACTGTTGAGTAAATACGAATATGATGGTGATAACACACCGATCATCCAGGGTTCTGCTACAGGCGCTTTGGCTGGAGAGCCTCAGTGGGTTGAGAAAGTACTGGAACTGATGAAAGCTGTGGATGAGTGGATACCACTGCCTCCACGTGCTGTTGATCAGCCGTTCCTGATGTCTGTTGAGGACGTATTCACTATCACAGGTCGTGGTACAGTTGCTACTGGTCGTATCGAGCGTGGTGTGATCAAAGTGGGTGACAACGTTGAGATCGTTGGTTTCAATGACTCTCCTCTGACTTCTACTTGTACTGGTGTTGAGATGTTCAAAAAACTTCTTGACCGTGGTGAGGCTGGTGATAACGCCGGTATCCTGTTGCGTGGTATTGAGAAAAAAGATATCAAACGTGGTATGGTTATCTGCGCTCCTAAGAGCATCACTCCGCACACTGACTTCAAAGGTGAGGTATACGTACTGAGCAAAGAAGAAGGTGGTCGTCACACGCCATTCTTCAACAAATACCGTCCTCAGTTCTACTTCCGTACTACGGACGTAACTGGTGAGTGTATGCTGCCTGAAGGTGTTGAAATGGTTATGCCTGGTGATAACGTTAACCTGACTGTTAAACTGATCGCTCCGATCGCGATGGAAAAAGGTCTGAAATTCGCTATCCGCGAAGGTGGACGTACAGTAGGTGCCGGCCAGGTTACTGAAATTATCAAATAATCAAACGCAGTTGTAACTGCTTTGAGATATAATTAAAACAGCCCCGAATTTCGGGGCTGTTTTTTTGTTGCAAAAAAAATCCCCAACTTTATCCTATGTCAACATACCTCAACACCGCCGCTACAGGAATATTACCCGCAGAGTTTACAGAACAGGCCAATAAATTTTATGCTGAACTGTCAGCCAATGCCAGTTCCCGTGCTGAAAAATGGAGAGACATTGAGCAGCCCCTCATCAGGCAGAATATCGCTGATTTCCTGGGTGCGGATGTGGGCAATATAGCGTTGATACCTAATTTCAGTTGGGGGATCAATGCCATGGTGCACTCGCTGACGGGTAATGAGAAAGTGCTGGCCTATGCAGCCGATTACCCTTCACTATTGGAGCCTTTCCGAATCAACGGGTTTAATATTACATGGGTGAAGGACATGGATGGTTTCACTATACCTGTTGATGAAATAAAAGAACGTTTACTCAGCGAACATATCAATATACTGGCCGTAAGCCATGTACAATGGATGTCGGGCTACAAAATAGACCTGGCTGATCTGGGCAGCTTTTGCAGGCAGCATGGAATCCTGTTTATAGTAGACGCCACACAAAGTTTAGGAGCTATACAGATCAACCTGGCTGAGCTGGATGTGGATGTGCTCATCGCCAGCAACTACAAATGGATGAATGCGGGCTTTGGCACCGGCATATTATATGTCAATAGCAGGTTCTTTGATAGGTACACTCCGGCAGTAGGTGGCAACAACAGCTACCGCATAAAAGACGGCAAACCGGTTTACGAACCGGGTATATTAAGCTTCGAGCCTGGTCATCCGAATATGTATGGTTTTACGGTACTCAATGCTGCCATAAATGATAAACGTAAGCGGGGAGTTGAGCACATTGAGCAGCACAACCGCACCCTTACCCAAATGCTCATAGATGGCTTACAAGACCTTGATGTCACCCTTATCGGTGAGGCTGATACAAAGAACAGGGCCTCTATCGTATTTCTAAAAGAAGAGAACGGCATTTGGGATAAATTGCAGAAGCATAGTATTGTCTGCTCTCAGCGGGGCAATATCCGCATCAGCATGCATTATTATAATACCCCGGACGACATCAACGCATTGCTCAACGCTTTAAAGTAGTTATAACTGTAAATGAGCATTTGTTTTTGATATTTGACGTATCACCCCCTGTTATTTCTCATTTATTAATGATATTTTAGCAACTCGAAAAATTACTGATAATGAAAAATATTTTTACGTTACTATTCGCTGCATTGTTCTTTGTTGGTTGCACCAAGAATACTACTACTGAAGATGCATGCAAGGATGGTAAGATCCATTTTGTCAACAAATCAGCTAATCCATATAATATCACGATAGACAATATGGAGGAACCCACTATTGCAGGACGTACTGAAACTGAAAAGACTGTATTCAAAGGTTCGTACTACATAGTGGCAACACAGGCCAGCGGTTATAAAGTAAACCCCGTTGTGAAAGAATACCACATAACCGTAAAAGGCTGCGATGTGGTAGAGGTATTGATACCGGTATCTCCATACGATTCTGTTAAGTAATAATAGCGGGGTTATACCCGGAATAATATATGCATAATGCATTTCCTGTTCAGCCGGGAAATGCATTTTCTTTTATCGCAGTAGCTTATTTTTACACAATGACAGAACAACTGAACCTTCGTACGGTGAATGTGCTGCGGTATATGCTGCCGCTGCGCGAAGGAGGCTCTTTGCCCGCTCTTGCCGAGGCTGACGATGGTTTTAAATATGTGCTCAAGTTCAGGGGGGCGGGGCAGCGCGAACGTGCGTTGATAGCCGAATACCTGGGTGGCGAGATAGCCCGGGTGCTGGGATTGAAAGTGCCCGAACTGGTGTATGCTATGCTGGACGAAGCTTTTGGACGTACCGAACCCGACGAGGAGATACAAGACCTGCTCAAAGCCAGCAAAGGGCTCAACCTGGCACTGCACTTCCTGTCCGGCGCTGTCAATTACGATCCCGTGGCTATGCCCGTGGATGAACTCCCGGCCTCACAGGTGGTATGGCTGGATGCCTATATTACCAATGTCGACAGGACATTCCGCAATACCAATATGCTCATGTGGCGCAACGAGCTATGGCTCATAGACCACGGCGCGGCATTCCTTTTCCATCATTCCTGGGACAACTGGGAGAAACAGGCCATCTCTGCATTCCCAATGATAAAAGACCATGTATTGTTGCCCAAGGCATCAAAGCTGGCACAGGTGAATGAGGCATACAAACAGCTGCTGACGGAAGAAGTGATAGACAATATCGTATCTGGCCTGCCCGACGATTGGCTGCTGGCCATGCCCGAGTCGGGCACGCCCGCTGAGCAACGCGAAGTATATGCACAATTCCTGCTGTTAAGGCTCCGCAATTCTGATAACTTTGTAAACGAAGCGCAAAAATGGCGGTAAAGCACTTATATGAGTATGCGGTCATCCGCGTGGTGCCCAGGGTCGAACGTGAGGAGTTCATCAACGTCGGCGTGATACTCTGTGCCTCAAAGAGTGGCTACCTGCATTGCAAAGTACACCTTGACGAAGAGCGCCTGAAGGTACTGGACCCCAAGGCTGATACCGCACAGATATGTGCTAACCTCGATGCACTGCTCAAAGTATGTGGCGGCGATAAGGATGGTGGTAACATTGCTTCGCTCGACATTGCATCCCGTTTCCGCTGGCTTACCGCCGTGCGCAGCTCCGTGATACAAACCTCGCGGCCACACCCCGGCCTTACTGATAACCTGGATGAGACTCTGGAAAGACTTTTCAACGAATATGTAGACTAAACAGGCATGTTGGCCTCGCCTGCACGGCCTGCGGGTATGCCTTTATACCGCTCGTAGGCGGTAACTCTTGCCTTCGGTGTTTTCCTACTGTCGCTGAGCCTTTTCTTCACATAGCTGTTCATCGGTATTTCGTAATACTTATAGGCTATTATACTGCCTGCAATAGTTACTGCCAGTATTATTGCCGCTGCGGCATAGCCATGCGGAATGAAGGCATATTTTTCCTGTAGTATAATGTAGTAGCGCAACACCAGTATGTGCAGCAGGTAAAAGCTGAAGCTGGTATCACCTAAAAATACAAGCGTTTTATTTGACAGTATATCAGAGATAACACCTTTTGAGTAAGCAAATACATATACCAGCAGGCTCATAGGCAGCATATAATATATGCTGTAGCGGTAACCAATGGCCACCTGGTCGTGAAAGTAGATGAATGCGCCCAGCAGCAATACGGTAAACACCTCTGCTACGCTGGCAAACCTTCGGTTGTTCAGGTACTCAATATCTTTCCTGTTGGCGTAGAGCTTATACAGCATCATGCCTATTACAAAATCACCGGTGCGCAGAATGGGGTTTACATAGAACAACGCGTGGTGAAAGACATCCCTTGTCAGGTATATGCCTATGGGCACAATGATAAAGTAAGGTAGCAGTGCCAGCCAACGGTTGCGTGTGCTCACCAATAAAAACACCAGGAACGGGAAGCAGAGGTAAAAGAACATCTCGTCCGACAAACTCCACGACACGGCATTGAAGGTCAGGTAAAAACCGTCTGATGGTATAAAGCTTTGCAACAGCAGTGCGTTCAGTATCAGCTTGTTCACAAAATTGATGAACGATTCGTGCAACATCAGGGGCATGGCCATAAGCAGGGTAAGCAGGTGCAGGGGATAGATACGTGCAAATCTGGCTTTCCAGAAACTTGAGAAGCTCGTGGTGCCGTTCAGTATCTTTTCCTGGTAGCTGTAGCTGAGAATAAAACCGCTGAGAATAAAAAAGAAACTCACCCCGATGAACCCCTCCATAAAAAAGTAGTTGTGTATATCTACTACCCATGGGTCTGCCTCAAATTCCAAAAACCACATATGGCTCAGGAATACCAGGATGGCAAAGACGAACCGCCAGGAGGTAAGGGGTTTGATCATTGTGTGTGTCTTTTATTTTGGGGACAAGTTAAGCCCGCTATCATAAATACGGTAATATATATCCGCCAATAACATACTGTTAGGAAATTGTACATATGTGATTTCAGGATAGTTATGGCCTGATAGCACCGCCATCTTCCTCTGGCGCAGATGTTCCGCAGGGCATCTGTGTCTTACAGATTCACCTGGTCTCCCAACCGGTATTCGGGATACCTATGCCTGAATATAATTGAGCTGTTGATCGTCTGCTAAACAAATGTTCGCCGAATGCCGCTTTCCTGTAAATCCTCCAATCCTTGATCCCGATAGCTGTCGGGACCAATTCAGACAATTAAAAATTGCAATATTGATATAAATTACGTATATTTGCTATTGTAAATATCCTGCCCGGCAGGATGATTGTTTACCTACCCTATAGCTCTCCCCTTTAGGGGAGTCGGAGGGGTTTAATTTATCACTATGAATCCGAGACACCTACAGTTCTGCCTCAACTATCTGCAGACCCACGACCCCGGCGTAGCCTACAAAATGACCTACCCCAAAGCAAGCACAAAGTCGCTCTATGCAGCCGCTTCGCGGCTCATGGCCCGCCCTGATGTATCGGCATGGATACACGAAACAGAACAACGTGTACATGAGCGTGCCCTGCGCGAAATAGAAGAAGAGCAGGGCAGCGTGCTCAAAGAGCAGCTACTCACCATCAACCAGAAACGAGCCGTACTCACAAAGATCATTACAGGTGAGACAAAGCGGGTACGACACATAAAAACAAAATACAGTTACGAGAAGGTAGAGGACGACCTGCCTATATACGCCGTACTGCGCGCCATAGATATGGACACCCGCCTCGAGAATTTTTACAGGCTCCTGTCCGACCCCGCCACATGGCGCCGCACCCAAACTGTCTACGTAAACACCCCCACGCTCCAGCAACAGGTCAACGTCCTCATCTCCCAAACCACAGAACAAACCCCAACCGCCCGTCTTCGCGACGAAGTATCTGCCTCGTCAGATACGCAGGAAGCGACCTCGCGCAACACCATTTCTACCACGCATGAAGAAACACAAAACGAACGGTCCCCCGATGTCAAGGATGAAAGGCAAACGCCGTTCAGGCGTGGACCCCTCGCGCCGTCCAATTCAGAAGAAATGCGTCTCCCCGGAATGAAATCCCGCTATAGCGGGAGGGGGATAGGGGGACAACCACCCGCGCCGGACAAAACACCACCCCTGCCAATTGTTAACCTCAATGAAAAAAACATGAATCAGTTAACATTACTTAACAATCGAACACCTAAACAACAAACTTTTGAATATTGAATTATAAAATATGTTGGGCAAAACTTCTTTTTTCTTTTGGCCGATTACTTTTTACTTTTGACTTAACAGGGTATGTCAGACAATTACATAGTTTCAGCACGTAAATACCGCCCGCAAACCTTTGATACGGTAGTGGGGCAGGCGCATATTACCACCACGCTCAAGAATGCTATCAGGAATAATCACCTGGCGCATGCTTACCTGTTTTGTGGTCCGCGCGGTGTGGGTAAGACCACCTGCGCGCGTATACTGGCCAAGACTATCAATTGCGAAACGCCTACCGCTGATATGGAGGCCTGCGGCAAGTGCAGTACCTGCCAGAGCTTCAGCAACCATACCTCGTTCAACATATTTGAGCTGGATGCCGCCAGTAACAACTCGGTAGATGACATCCGGGAACTGGTGAACCAGGTGAGGTTCGCACCACAGGCCGGTAAATACAAGATATATATCATAGACGAGGTACACATGCTGAGTGCCTCGGCTTTTAATGCCTTCCTGAAAACACTGGAAGAGCCACCTTCGTACGCCATATTCATCCTGGCCACAACGGAGAAGCATAAGATATTACCAACTATCCTGAGCCGCTGCCAGATATTCGATTTCAAGCGTATCACTTCAGACGATATTTCTACCCACTTGCACAGCATCGCCACTAAAGAGGGCGTTGTGGCGCAGGAAGCCGCACTGCACGTAGTAGCACAGAAGAGCGAGGGTTGTATGAGGGATGCACTGAGTATGTTCGACCGTATAGTAAGCTTTACCAATGGTATGCTTACCTACAACAATACCATGGAGCACCTGAACCTGCTGGACGCCGATTTTTACTTCGGTCTGGTAGACCATATGCTGGCACAGGATGTAAGCAGTACGCTGCTGCAACTGGACAGCGCACTGGAAAGAGGTTTTGAAGGAGATGTGATACTGGAAGGGTTGGCCGAACATTTCCGCAACCTGATGCTGTGCAAAGACCCGCGCATGGCCAAGTTGCTGGATGTGCCCAACGAGCATAAAGCTATTTATCACGAAAAGGCCAACCAGGCACCACCGTCGTTCATCATATCGGCACTGAACGTAGTGAGCGAGGCGGAGATGAACTACCGCAATGCCAATAACAAACGGCTGCATGTGGAGATGTGCCTCATCAGGCTCTGCTACTTACTCCAGGCTATGCAGCCTGGTGAAGTAAAAAAAAACACCGGTAGTGTAGATACGCTGGTTCCAACTGCTACAACTCCCGCACCACCGCCCACGCCTGTAAATGAATACAAGGCACCGCCCGCCCCCGTACAGCAGGTACAGGAGCCCACTCCGCAACCTGTAAAGAAAGAAGAACCGCAGCCAGCGCCACAACAAACATATACACCACCCGCCCCCAAAGCAAATAGTAATGGTGCCAGCCGACGTATCAGCAGCAACCTGCTGGACGAAATAGACCATGCAGTAAATACGGCATTGACCCAGAAAGATGAGAAAAAGGAACTGACGGAAGATGTGGTGATGCAGTTGTATGAGCAATTCAAGAAAAACATGCAGGCTGCCAATAAAATGATGTTGTATGCCCAGCTGACAAATATCAAACCCGAATTCCGCAAGCCGGACGAGGTGTGCCTAATAAGTCCCTCCGTGCTTACCGATACCTATGCCAAAGAGCACCGGAACGAGATACTGGAGTATTACCGCGAGCAGACGGGCATTATGGTACGTGTGACCACAGAGATACAAGAGGATGAAGACATTATAGCCGAACAGCAAACCAAGGTGCTCAGCAAGCAGGATATGTTTGACGAAATGGTAGCGAAAAACCCTGACCTGGGAAGGCTGAAAGACTCGCTGGGCCTGCACCTGGACTATTGATGATATGGCATATCCTGCTATGTCTGCCCTGAAAGGGTGAAAGCAGGCAATTAAAGGTGAAATAAAAGGGGAATTGATTACTTTTGACCTCTAAAAATAAAGAGAACTCATGGCCGAAGCGATACGTATGCCACTTCTGAGTGATACGATGAAGGAAGGTGTGATAGCCGAATGGCATAAAAAGGTTGGAGATAAGGTAAAAAGTGACGATGTGATAGCCGATGTAGAGACTGACAAGGCTACCATGGAGGTGATGCCATATGTGGACGGAACCCTTCTGTATATTGGTGTTGAGAAGGGCCAGGCTGCAAAAGTGAATGATGTCATCGCAGTAATAGGGAAAGAAGGGGAAGATTATAAGGCCCTGTTGGAAGATAAGGGAGGAGATGATGCTCCTGCAACAGAGAGTAAACCTGCTGCTGAAGAAGCTGCTCCCAAGAAAAAATCCGGTAAGCCAAAGTCGGGAGATGCAACCGTTATCCGTATGCCTTTGCTGAGTGATACGATGAAAGAAGGTAAGATCGTGGCATGGAACAAGAAGGTAGGCGACAAGGTGAAAAGCGATGATGTATTGGCTGATGTAGAGACAGACAAGGCTACTATGGAAGTGATAGGTTATGCTGAAGGTACCCTGCTGTACATTGGCGTGAAAGAAGGTGAGGCCGCTAAAGTAAACGACATTATTGCAATAGTAGGTAAAGAAGGCACAGACATAGAACCTTATCTGGATGACGAGGGTGAAGACGAAGCTACAACGCAGGAAACAGCAACGCCACAGGCTGTTCCTTCCGCTGCAACTACCGCACATTCAGTTGCTGCATCTGCAACAGAGAGTAGCCAGAATGGCCGTGTGAAAGCATCGCCACTGGCTAAGAAGCTGGCAGAAGACAAAGGTATAGACCTGCATAATGTACAAGGCTCCGGTGACGGAGGCCGTATCATTAAGCGTGATATAGATAATTACCAACCATCACAGGCCCCTGCACAACAAGCGGCAGGTACAGCGTTTGTACCACAAACAGCTGCTGTCGGAGAAGAAAGCTTTACAGATGTGCCGGTATCGCAGATGCGTGCAGCTATTGCCCGCAGGCTGGGCGAAAGCAAGTTTACCGCTCCGCACTTCTACCTGACCATGACCATTACGATGGACAAGGCAATGGAGTCGCGCACGGCTATCAATGAGGTGTCTCCGGTAAAAGTATCGTTCAACGATCTGGTGATAAAAGCATGTGCTATGGCGCTGCGCCAGCACCCGTTTGTAAACAGTAGCTGGATGGGAGATAAGATCCGCCAGAACCATCATATACACATTGGTAGCGCGGTGGCTATTGATGATGGCCTGATAGTGCCCGTTATTAAATTCGCAGATCAGAAATCACTGTCACAGATAGCACAGGAGGCAAAAGCACTGGCTGAAAAAGCACGTAATAAAAAACTGCAGCCGCCAGAGTTCAGCGGTAATACCTTTACCATCTCTAACCTGGGTATGATGGATATAGACGAGTTTACCGCCATCATCAATCCGCCGGATAGCTGCATACTGGCAGTAGGTAAAATAACACCAACCCCTGTGGTAGAAAAGGGACAGGTGGTTATCCGTCAGCTCATGAAGATAACGCTCAGCTGCGACCATAGGGTAGTGGATGGTGCGGTAGGGTCACGTTTCCTGCAAACGCTGAAAGCCCATCTGGAGAACCCGGTAACAATGTTAGTATAAGCAATAACTTACTATAGATAAAAAGGCTGCCATTGGCAGCCTTTTTGTTATGACGTTTACCAGAGTTTAAACTTAAAGCTTATTGAAACTGATTACTTTTTGTGATGTGCCGTCAGTTATCTTAAGGAAGTTTATTCCAGCCGGTAATGCTGTTATATCTATACTATTTATATTATTGTACAGCTGGCCTTTCGCAGATACTGCACCATTGATATTGTAAATAGCATACTGGTAACTGTTAGCAGAAGTATTGCTGATAGCTACATTAAGCGTATTTGCGGCAGGGTTAGGATACGCGCTAACTGTAATGCCTCCATTGATATCATATACAGACGCTGGGGCGCCTTCTTTAAAAGTAGCTGTACCCAGGTTGTATGTATCACCAGCGTCTGCCGATCCATTACCATTACAGTTATTTACTGCAACGTTAACCGTTACATCACCGGTACCTTTGGCAGGAGCAGTCCATTCGAAGACAGCGCCGAAGAAGCCGGCAACAGGGCTCATGGGAGAGCTATGTTCCGCTACAAGGAATGAAGACTTGGCAGTGATCTTTGTTTTTGCCGATGTTGCATTGGCTAAGGTGCCTGCCTGTGTATTGGATGGGGTGCTGAACATAGCGATAAAGCCATATTTTGTAGCGCCTGTTGCAGTAGAGGCAAGTGTTACAATGTACGTTGAACCTGGTTTGTATTCACCATTAGTAACCGGCATACTGGTTGATTTCTCTACCAGGTTGACTGAAATAGTGCCTGTTGCTGCAGCACCTCCGTGGCAACCTGCACCGCCACACCCGGTTTTAGCAGTTTGAATTCCGTTAGGGGTACCGGACGCACCGTTATCATTGCTGGATAGCGTTACGAACAGGAAACCTGCTGTAAAGGTTAAAAGTAAAGTACGTTTCATAAGCTGTTTAGTTTAATTAAATCTGAAGATAGATAATTTGTTGTTTATACAACAATCGAGCCAGGTATTTAATTTTTAGAAAGATGAATGCATAGATATACGTGCTACCTGAATATTGAGCATGGTGTGTATGTTGCATATCGGTTAATTCAAGCCTCCCAACAATTTTTTTTACCTTCGCGCAGTAATTCAAAGCACATTATGACTCCTGACAAAAAGGTTTACGACAACATTCTGCAAACGATAGGTAATACGCCACTCATCAGGCTGAACAGGGTAACATCGACCCTGCCCTGCCCTGTGTATGCAAAGGTGGATTATTTTAACCCAGGCAACAGTATTAAAGACCGTATGGCGGTAAAAATGCTGGATGTTGCCGAAGAACAAGGCCTGATAAAGCCCGGAGGTACTATCATAGAAGGCACATCAGGTAATACAGGTATGGGGCTTGCACTAGCGGCTATACAGCGTGGCTATAAATGTATTTTTACGACCACTGATAAGCAGAGTAAGGAAAAAGCAGATATACTGAAGGCATTTGGAGCAGAAGTGATAGTGTGTCCTACGGATGTAGAGCCGGAAGATCCGAGATCTTACTATTCTGTATCGGCAAGACTGGCCAAAGAAGTACCCAACAGCTGGTATGTGAACCAATATGATAACCTGGCCAACAGGTTGGCGCATTATGAGCAGACAGGCCCCGAGATATGGCACCAGACGGAAGGTAAGGTGACTCACCTGGTTGTAGCTACAGGCACCGGAGGTACTATGACAGGTACCGGTATGTACCTGAAAGAGCAAAACCCTGATATTAAGGTATGGGCAATAGACAGCTATGGCTCTTTACTGACCAAGTGGCACCGTACCGGTGAGCTGGATATGAATGAAGTACATAGCTACATTACGGAGGGGATAGGTGAAGATTTCCTTCCCAAGAATTACATACGCGATGTGGCTGATCATTTTGAACAGGTAACTGACAAGGATGGTGCTGTAATGGCACGTAAGATCACGAAAGAGGAAGGTATATTTGTAGGTTATTCTGCAGGTAGTGCTATAGCCGGTCTGCATCAATTGAAAGACAGGCTGAAACCGACAGACCTTGTAGTTGTTATTTTTCACGACCATGGTAGCCGTTATGTAGGTAAGATATACAACGATGAGTGGATGCTGGACCGGGGATTCCTGGATGTGGAAACTGTCGGAGATCTGCTGGGAGGGCTTGGCCGCCGCAGGTTGGTGACAATAGATGAAGATGCTAAAGTAAGCCAGGCATTCGACCTGATGAAGAAGTATGATATTGAGCAGATACCTGTGATGAAAGAAACGCAAATAACAGGTACTATTACACAGATGGGATTGTTCAAAAAAATGATCGACAACCACGACGTGAAAGATTTTAATGTGGCAGATGTGATGGAAGCTCCGATGCCTGTAGTTGAAATGTCGTTACCATTAGACAGGCTAAGCAGTGCAATAGGTAAAGATAATGGTGCTGTATTGGCAAAAGACGATAGCGGCCAATACCATATACTTACGAAGTATGATATTATTAATGCATTGAGTAAATAATGCTTAAAACCTTAGAAATTTGGAATTAGTAAGCCCCCGTAATCTGCGGGGGCTCACTTTTTCGGGTATTTTATTAGTCTTTTGCCAGACGTTTCGTTACAACTCCATATTTGTGTTGGATGTTGACTATATATATGCCCGAGGAAATATTTGGTAAGACAATTTCAATACTGTTTTGTCCTGCAAGTACAGGCTTGTTCAACAGTGTTTTCCCGGTAAGGTCAATGATTGAAATCTGTGCGTCTTCATAGCTTATGTTCCATGAAACCTTTAATTTGTCATGGGCAGGGTTGGGAGCAATTGAGCATTCGTATTTGTCAGTAATGTTATGTATTGAAGCGGGGGGCGAGGTGTCAGCGTGGTAATTGGTATCCCGGAGTACCCACAATTCTATCCCGGTAGAATCGAACCATGCCGTGAAAAACATATTGTTATGACATACAACCGGGTCGAAACGACTGTCGCCGGACATTCCTTTTATGCCATATGGCTTTATCTTTTTTGTTCCGTTACTTGTTCCGTCGCTCACCCATAGGTCGGCATAAGAGGTGGTAGACGAGGTATCGTACGCACCGAAAAACAACTTGTTTGCATAAGGAGAAACAAACATCGGACTACAACCAAAACCGACCTGTTTACGGATGTCGTGTACCATGCGAGTGCCTGAGGTACTGCCGTCAGTAACCCAAAGCTCTTTACCATGCAAAGAGTCATTGGCAAAGAAGAATACGAGGCTATCAACCACATGCAAGTAGTCCAGTTCACAACCATACAGGCCGGGATAGATATCTTTGAGTTGTTTTGTTCCATTTGGTGTTCCGTCGCTGACCCAGAGTTCAAGATTGTTGATGTTTTGGTTGGAGATACGATTGACACCAAAGAACATCAGGTTGTTGCACACTGGTATTTTGTTATTTACAAGTCCGGCAGAACTTGGCCCGTCATAAATTTGTGTGCCGGTTACCGGATCAACTGCCATGTGCGTACCATTGGAGGTGCCGTCACTTACCCATAAGCTGCCATAGTCAGGCGATCCCGCGTTAGCAAAAAAGTACAACTTATTGTTGTATTTCGTAAGCATTCTCAGTCCGCTGGTTGCAAGGCCCGGACGAATGTCTGCAACCAGCTGCGTTCCGTTAGTAGTACCGTCGGTTGTCCATAGTTCATAACCTTGAACCTGTGAACCATTGGTCGCAATAAAATATACTTTGTTATTAATCTCTATGAAGGATGGATCGATATTAGGATCTTGTCCGTCTGGACCAGTCCATATATCTTTCAACATGACTGTTCCGTTTGCTGTGCCGTCCGACATCCATAATTCATTGCCATGAACCCCGTCATCGGCGTAAAAAAACAATTTACGGCCACTAACGAAGAAGTATGCGGGTCTTGAACTTCCGCTACCCGGGTTGATATCCTTCAACAGTACTGTGCCATTTGTATTGCCATCAGTCACCCACAGCTCATCGCCGTTTGTGCTAATTGCAGAAAAGTATACTTTGCCGTTATACCCGGTAAAACTCTTAGCTGCCGAAGAAGCCGTACCCGGAGCAATATCTTTGAGCAAGCGGGTGCCATTTACGGTTCCATCTGATATCCAGGGTTCATCTCCATAAGCAGAGTGCTGAGCCCTGAAATACAGTAGTGTATCTATGGCGGTCATGGCAATTGGTGACGACGCGGAAGAGCCTGGATTAATGTCCAGGCCTGTAAATACATATTGTGCATTGGTTGTAGTACAGGCGTAAAATGAGATGAAAAGAAGTGAAAAAAGTGTTCGCATAAAAGGTAGGTTTAATACACAATATAGGTATTATTTTTTACATGCATTTTGAGTTTGTGAGATAGCAACTTCGGGTTAATAATTGAGACATGTACAGCACAAAATGCTTTTGTATCCGTCTGCGCAATAGAAATAATGATGATTTAGCTACTTTCGTGGCTTGCAGCATAACCTGTATTGTAAATGAGTGAACCGTTTTATAAAAGAATGTGGCAGAAGCCACCTGTAGTTTTTCCTTGGATAGCAATATTTCATGTTGGGTTTTTATTATACCTGCTGTATGATAATATTGTTGACCCTGTTGGTGGTTTGATCCTTGTTCAGCCACTGATCATGCTGTTGTACACGATAAGCTGGCTGTTTGTATGCGATATGAAAAAATGGGCTGCCATAACCTATATAGGGCTTACAACGCTGAACCTTGCGTTACGATTTGTACTGACTGACCAGATGGACAAAGTATATTTTACTGATACGATATTTCCGGCAGATGCGCTATTCACTTTTTTTATCATGTTCTATTTTAGGAAATTTGAGTAATGCAGCGAACTGTAATAGACCAGATGGGACGGGAGGTAACGTTCAATTACTACCCGGAACGAATTATTAGTGTTGTACCATCTCAAACCGAATTATTGTACGACCTGGGGCTGGAGAGAGAAGTGGTGGGCATTACCAAGTTTTGTGTGCATCCTGATGAGTGGTTTCGTAATAAAGAGCGGGTAGGCGGGACAAAAAAGCTGGATATAGAAAAGATACGCTCTTTGCAGCCAGACCTTATCATCGCCAATAAAGAAGAGAATACACAGGAGCAGATAGAACTATTGGAAAAAGAATTTCCTGTATGGGTGAGTGATATTACCAACCTGCCCGGAGCATTGAATATGATACAGGCATTGGGCCAGGTGACAGGTATGGAGGGTAAGGCGAATAAGCTGGTAGAAGAGATAGTGCAAGGCTTTAACGACTTGCATAAAGCCAACACACCTAAAAGAGTAGCATATATGATATGGCGCAGTCCGTGGATGAGTGTCGGGAATGATACTTTTATACACAGTATGATACGTACTATTGGTTGGCAGAATATATTGGCCGGCAAGACACGCTACCCGGAAGTAACACTTGAGGAGCTCAAAAAGTATCAGCCGGAGCTAATACTGTTATCATCAGAGCCATTCCCTTTTAAGGAGCAACATATTACCGAGGTAAAGGAAGTATTACCTTATACAGAAGTAATGCTTGTTGACGGCGAGATGTTCAGCTGGTATGGCAGCAGGTTGAAGAATGCCGTTGCATACCTGCAGGAATTAGTTCGTTAAAAGTCCGTCTCGATAAACTCCGTTGGTAGTTTCTTTAGTTTGATAATGCCAACTGCATTGAACAGCCTGATAAAAGGATATACCGGGTCTAACTCATACTTGCGTACACCAAAGTTAGGGTGAGACGCACGCTTGTGGTGGTTGTTATGATAAGCTTCTCCCAGCATGATGACATCAACAGGCAGCAGGTTAACAGCTGTACTTTTTAGTTTGAAGTTTTTATAACCGTATTTATGAGCATACCAGTTGATAATAGCGCCGTGAACAGGACCTATCATAAGCTGGATAGGGAGTAAAAGCCATTGCCACCATGCGGTAGCGAAGTACACGTAAAATGCGGTACAACCTGCAGCCCATACTACACGTGGACCCCATCCATGTACAAAACGATCAAAGCTATCCCACGAAGGCAGGTTCTTTGTGAATCGCTCTTCTACCGGGAATTTATTGTCAAAAATATCGGTGTACATGGTTTTTGTAGCCCACATCATTGCAAAAACGTTTTTGTAATGCAGGGGAGAGTGCGGGTCTTTATCCGTATCGGCATAGGCGTGGTGCATGCGGTGCATCAGCGCATAGGCCCTGGGACTTAGGTATGAAGAGCCCTCCGTCAGCCAGGTAAAAATGTAAAAAAAGCGCTCCCAGCCTCTGCTCATAGTGAATGCACCATGTGCAGCATATCGATGCTGAAAAAATGTCTGGGAAAATAGTGACAGGTAGTGGTGTATAACGAAAAATATGATTACAGCCATACCGGCAAGAGATATTTAAAAATCAGTAATGGTGCGCAAAGATAGTATAATAATGTATTCAGAAGGTTGTAAAGTTATGCAGGAGATATTTCGCTAATATTATAATATACAGGAAGCCCTTTTGAAAGAACAAAGTCCCGTTCACGGTTGGCACCCGGGCTTTCTGCTATGAGTAGTATTGCTTCGCAACAGTCAATCACAGCCATGGATATCTTCATAATATCCTCGTAAGGTGTTTTTGTTTTTGATTGCCTGATGACCGGTAGTGCCGCGTTTATACCAATAAGAGGTGTATGGCCTATACTGAGTAAATGTGCTGCCGCGTTATTAAGTGCAGCAAGGTTTTCCTGTCTTTGTTCCTCCGTGTCAGCTGAGTAGGGTCCTGCAATACCAATGATCATAAAAAATGTTTGTACCTGTCAAAAATAACAAGAATAGTTCAGGGACATTTGATATTTTGGCACAAACGCACCAACTATGAGTAACACATTCCAGGGGTTGAGAACTGTTGTGTATATGATGCCTGACCTTAAGGCTGCAACCCGATGGTATACTGATATCCTGGGCATTGAACCCTACTTCAATACACCATATTATGTAGGGTATAATGTGGGTGGCTATGAGCTTGGGCTGCACCCCCAGCCTGATGAAATGGTTGCTGGTGATAATGTTTCAGCCTACTGGGGTGTTGATGACGTGCAGGCGACAGTAGATAAACTGATAGCTGCAGGTGCTACTGCACATGAAAAGCCTTCTGATGTTGGCGAAGGTATCATAATAGCATCGGTAAAAGACCCGTGGGGCAATGTGTTCGGGGTTATTAACAATCCCCATTTTAAACCAAATTAACAAGTAAAATTATTGCCTGTTATTATCGTAACAATAGGAAATCTCCTTTGTGTATTGTTTTATTTCCTAATACATCTGTGGTTTGTATCATGTAGAAGTAGGTATCCATACCCGATGGGATGGTTTTATATCTGCCATCCCATTTGTCGCCATATTTTTCGGTTTCAAACACTACCTGTCCTCTTCTGTTTACAACAAGGAACCTGTAGTATACAGGTTTGCAATCTAAAATAGGCCCTATTTTATCATTGAGTCCGTTACCGTCAGGAGTGAATGCGCTAGGTACAAATGGGTTACATTCGCAGGGGTAGAAGTCTACTTCAATATTGCTGGCGAATATACCGCACATATTGTGTGCCGTGACATGGTAGAATCCGGGTAATGTTACATTGTATTCCGGCCCTGTGGTACCATCCTGCCATACATATCTGCTATCAGGCAGTGACTGGGCAAATAGGGTGAGTGTACTTCCTTTGCAGACAGTAGTATCATTACCCAGCAGGAAGTAAGGAGACATATGTTTGATGCTGAAGCTGTCGATATCGTAACAAGGGCCTTTGAATGCGGTCAGCCAGAAAATACCGGAGGTATCGAGAGTAACAGACGGAGTGGTAGCACCTGTATTCCAGATGTACTTGTCAAAAGTATCAGCTACGGATATTGTTATTAAGCTACCGGGACAAACCGTTGTATCGGTAGGTAACATTACCTGCACATACTTTATTTCTACCTTAATAGTGTCACTTAGGGAACAACTGCCAAGAGTAGCTGTAACAAAGAATGTTCCTCCTGTTTGTACTTTAAAGGTGTCAGCAGTACTGCCGTCGCTCCAAAGCAGGCTTGTGCCTTTTGTGCCGGTGTATAAGAGTAAAGACTCATGCTCGCAGAGTGTTGTGTCATTTCCGAGCTTAAAGCTGAGGCTGTCAACAATAGCATATACCGTATCGTATGCTTTACACCCATTGTTGTCGGCGGTAACTACATATCTGCCGGAGTCGGAATAATTGGCGTTGGGTATAATGATATTGGGGCTTGTACTGCTGAAACTGCCGGGGCCTTTCCAATTGATATTTGTGCCGGGAGGAGTAACCTGGGTATATAGTTTTAAAGTGTCATTGATGCATACCGCAGTATCTCCATAAATACTTACCTGTGGTCCTTCGTTGACGGTGAGGTTTACACCATTATCAGCAGAAAGTTTTGATGGGTTTGAAGCCAGTATGCGCACCCTGTAACCTGTCCCCTGGGGTGTGTTGGCAGGTATGGTGCAACTGATAACACCGGGACCGGTAGCAGTAACAGATCCGATATTAACCGGGCTGGCAAAACTGCCCGTAGCATCGGAAAGCTGTGCGGTGAAGATGTTGCCTGTTTTGAAAGGAGAGGTAACCGTATAGTACAAAAGGAAATTATCGCCGGGGCAAAATGATGTTGGAGATATGGGTTGGGATATGGAGACCTCGGGAGTAACAATGGGTGTAGAAAACAGGTTGCAAAAGCTGTCCACTTCGTTCTGACTGAGTGCACGGTTGTATAACCTCAGGTCGTCAAGTACACCATTGAGCCAGTAAGGGAATGTAGCAGCCTGTGGACCGAATTTATAGGCACCTATCGCAAGAGCATCTGTAGTTGATCCTATGGTGCCGCTGCTTATTGCAGTAGTAGCTTTCAGAACACCATTTACATACAGTTTGTATTGTGAGCCATCAAAAGTTCCAACCACACAATACCAGTTTTGAGTGACTATGGTCGGAGTATATTTTCTCGAGTTTAATGCGTTAACTTCGGTTACATTGCCTGCATTGGTCATAAACACTTCTTTTGAAGTATCCAGGAGGTTACAATTGCCATTGTCGTATATGTTATCCATATAGCACAAGCGATAATAGCCTTGTTGAGGCTCTACTCCTCTTGCAAGAATAACATTTACCTGGCAGACACCTGTATAATAACCTGTTGGTTTGATCAGTGCGCAGATACTGTATTGATTCATGTTCAGGTCGCTCTGGTAGGGGACGAACACATAACTATTAGTGCCGTTGAATCTAGCAGCAGTATTGGGAGCGCCGGCTTTGCCATTGGTGTAGTTGATATTATACGCAGTACCATTATGTCCATTCCCGGAAACATCATTGGTATTGCTATTAAAATCCCAATGCGCAACCAGGCCATTGTTTAGTTGGGCGTCAACAGTAATCGTGATCAACATAACTGATAGGATAGTAAGTAAGCGTACCATCATGGAGCATAATTTACATGCAATATACACAAAAGCTATATGGCGGTATTTTCGTTCAACGGGAGTGAGGTTTGGTTCAACGAAATGCCTTTTTGGTCAAACAAAGGAGTTATACCACAACATTGATCATTCTGCCGGGCACATAAATGAACTTTTTCAGGGTCTTGCCTTCCATCCATTTGATAACGGTCTCGTTGGATAATACCAGCTTTTCTATTTCACTGATGTCCATATCCAGTGGAAACTCCATTTCGGCCCTTGCCTTACCGTTAATAGCTACCGGGTAGTTCTTGCTGTTCTCCTTCACATACTTTTCTTCGTATTGAGGATAAGATGCATCTACAACACTAGTTTCGTGTCCGAAGCTATGCCATAGTTCCTCCGCAAAGTGTGGTGCGAATGGCGCTATAACTACAGCCAGGGGCTCCAGTATGGCTTTCTTATGGCAGTTGAGCGATGATAATTCATTCACCGCTATCATAAACTGGCTTACGGATGTATTGAAAGAAAAACGTTCAATATCCTCACTTATCTTTTTGATGGTCTTGTGCAGTACTTTCAGTTCTGCATCAGTAGCTGCTTCATCCGTAACTATCCAGCCTTGTTGCTCATCGTTGTAGAGGCGCCACATTTTTTTCAGGAAACGGTGCACGCCTTCTATGCCTTTGGTGTCCCATGGCTTGCTCACGTCTATCGGGCCAAGGAACATCTCGTACATACGGAACGTATCCGCACCGTATTGAGCAACAATGTCGTCAGGGTTCACCACATTGTATTTGCTCTTCGACATTTTTTCCGTCTCACTTCCGCAAATGTATTTACCGTCTTCAAGTACAAACTCTGCATCTGCATATTCGGGCTTCCATTTTTTGAAAGCTTCTGTATCCAATACATTGCCATCCACCATGCTTACATCAGCATGTAGCTTGTCGGTTTTGTGGTCACCTCTCAATCCGTATGATACAAATTTGTTGGTGCCGTGTATACGATACACAAACCTCGAGCTACCCTGTATCATTCCTTGGTTGATGAGCTTTTTGAATGGCTCGTCAAAACCTATATGCCCAAGGTCGTGCAGTGCTTTGGTCCACATACGGCTGTACAGCAAATGCCCAACAGCATGTTCCGTACCACCTATGTATATATCCACAGCCTGCCAGTAGTCGGTGGCTTTTCTGTCTGCAAATGTTGCATCGTTATGTGGGTCCATATAACGCAGGAAGTACCAACTGCTGCCTGCATAGCCCGGCATGGTGTTGGTCTCGCGCTTACCGTCAGGTGTGTTCACCCAATCGGCAATGTTGGCCAATGGCCCTTGTCCTTCAGGTCCCGGTTTGTAACTGTCCACATGCGGCAGTTCAAGAGGCAACTCTTCATTGCCCAATTCGTCGCTTGTGTATGGCACACCCTCTTTGTATATGACAGGGAATGGCTCTCCCCAATAACGCTGACGACTGAATCCCGCGTCACGTAGTTTGTAGTTCACTTTTGCCTGACCTATGCCTTTCTCTACGATTGCTTTAATGGCTGCAGCTATGGCTTCGCTAACAGGTTTGCCGCTCAGGAAGTCGCTGTTCTCTATCGTACCACCCTTGTCGCTGTATGCTTCCTCTCCGTTGTACTTGTCGCCAAATACATTGGTGATGGAAATGTTGAAGTGCTTGGCAAATGCATGGTCGCGCTCATCACCACTCGGTACCGCCATGATTGCTCCTGTACCGTAGCCTGCCAATACATATTCCGATATCCATACAGGCACATCATTACCTGTGAATGGGTGAGTTACATACGCACCTGTGAAAGCTCCTGTTATCTGCTTTACTTCAGCCATACGCTCACGCTCGCTACGGCTCTGCACGTACTCTATGTATTTTTCCACTTCCGCCTTTTGTGCTTCTGTGGTGATACTGTCCACCAATTCATGCTCAGGGGCAAGCACCATAAAGTCCACACCGAATATGGTATCGGGGCGAGTGGTGAATACTTTTATTTCAGAGTTGCTGTCATTTACGTTGAAAGTTACTTCCGCACCCGTGCTCTTGCCTATCCAGTTGCGCTGCATTTCTTTCATCGCATCTGTCCAGTCCAACTTGTCCAAGCTGCTCAACAACCTTTCAGCATATTCCGTTATGCGCAGGAACCACTGGTTCATTTTCTTTTTTACTACCGGGTGGCCACCACGTTCTGATACACCATTTACCACTTCGTCGTTAGCCAATACGGTACCCAGTGCTTCGCACCACCATACTTCGGCATGGCTTAGGTAAGCCAGGCGATATTGCATCAATATGTGGCGCTGAGCGGCAGGTTTCATTCCTTTCCAATGTGCGGCGTCAAAATCCAGGGTCTCGCCTTCCGGGCATGGGTGGTTAGTATTGCCCTCCTGCTCAAATATGGCCGTCAGTTCATTAATCGGCCTTGCTTTTTGCTGACTACGGTCGTACCAGCTATGAAAGAGCTGCAGGAATATCCATTGTGTCCATTTGTAATATCGGGGGTCGCTGGTGCGCACTTCGCGGCTCCAGTCGTAGCAGAAGCCAATATTGTCTAACTGCTGGCGGTAGCGGTCTATGTTCTGTTCGGTAGTAACAGCAGGGTGCTGGCCTGTTTCCAGCGCATATTGCTCGGCGGGCAGACCAAAGGCGTCATAACCCATAGGGTGGAGTACGTTATATCCGCTGTGGCGCTTGTAACGGGCCAGTATGTCCGACGCTATATATCCCAAAGGGTGGCCAACGTGCAGCCCCGCACCGCTGGGGTAGGGGAACATGTCCAGCACATAAAATTTAGGCTTGTCGCTGTTATTGCTAACCTTGTAAACTTCCTTGTCCTTCCAGTATTGTTGCCACTTTTGCTCTATATCGCGGTGTGCGTACTCCATGATCTGTTATATCTGTATTGTAAATCGGAGGGCAAAAATACAAAACAGATAGTTGTGATACGAAAATGGTTTAGAGACAGATGAGTCAGCCACTTTAGTGCTACATACAAAAAGGAGTATCAGTATTTTCTGATACTCCTAAAGCAGTATATTAATGTTAAACTGCTGTTACTCCAAAACTACAGCGTCTGTGCCCCTGTATTCGTACTTAGGTGGGTCGTAGTTGAAGAAGAAGTTCATTTTATATGCTGTGGTACTGTATTCCTGTTTGCCCTTCTTTTTCATTTCTATGGGGAATACCCACATTTCGCACATGTTTGAGCGCATCTCAAACGGGCTGATATAGTACACGGCTGCATGATTCTTTTTTACTTCCTCGGCCAGCATTTTGCCATTGCTGTCTATATCGATGTATACAATGTTGTAGCCATTTGCAGTGTCCGGAACATTTTGCAGCCATTTTTGCTTCGCTATGTATATGGTTTTTGTTCCTTCCTCAATACGGCCTTCGGCGGCAGCTTTCAGTTCCCCTTCAGTTCCTTTTGCCAATTGGTTGATGGCGTATTTTTGACAATCACTGATTTGCCAGCCTTCAAAAGGTCTTTCTTTGCTTGTTTTCTCATCTTGCGCTGATACCACACATGGTAAGAACAGCAGCGCGAATAACAATTGTTTCATGCTGCCAATTTAAGACAAAGATCTTTACTTTGTATCATGTTCAGCTACTGGGAGCAGCAAAGCTTTTTCAAATACGACCATATTGTGATAGGCTCAGGTATTACCGGGTTGAGTACTGCTATTGAGTTAAGGGCAAAATATCCGCATGCAAGTGTTCTTGTACTGGAGCGGGGCCTTGTACCCGCAGGGGCCAGCACCCGAAATGCGGGGTTTGCCTGTATGGGCAGTGTTACAGAGCTTCTTGACGACCTGGAAGTGATGAGTGAAGCTGAGGTTGTCGGGCTGTTTGAACAAAGAAAAAGAGGATTAGCTTTATTGCGCAGCAGGTTGGGAGATGAGGCTATAGGTTACGCTGAAAATGGCAGTTATGAACTGATAGACGCAAATGCAAAAGAAGCGTTAAATCATATTGATTACCTGAACGGCCTGTTACTGCCGGTTAATAATAAGCCATCGTTCCGCCTGGCGAATGAACGTATAAAGTCATCAGGTTTTTCTGAGAAATATACCGAGGCACTGATAGAAAATACCTGTGAAGGGGAACTGAATACAGGTATGATGATGCGTGCATTAGCTGCACATGCAATAGAATATGGTGTTGAAATAAAAACGGGCGCACGTGTTGCAGGTTATGAGGAAAAAGAAGACGGTGTTTTGGTAGTCGTTGAAAATACAACAGGTATTGAGCCTTACCTGCTACGCTGCACAACCCTAAATATTTGTACCAATGCTTTTACAGGTCTGTTACTGCCCGGCGAAGACATAATACCAGGCAGAGGGCAAGTGTTAGTGACGAGACCAATACCTGGTCTGAAATTCAAAGGTATCTACCATTTTGACAAAGGGTATTATTACTTCAGGGAAATTGATGGCAGGATATTGTTGGGTGGCGGACGAAACCTGGATTTTGAAGGGGAGAGAACAGGAGAAGCTTTCGTTACAGAAATGATACAGGAAAATTTGGAGCAGAAACTGAGAGAGGTGATTATTCCAGGCGTTGATTTTGAAATTGAAAGAAGATGGGCCGGTATTATGGCGTTCGGCGAAAATAAACAGCCCATTATAAAGGTTTTCTCCAACCGTGTATTCGGGGCGTTCCGATTTGGCGGCATGGGAGTAGCGTTGGGAAGCCGTGCAGGGTATGAACTGGTGCAACTACATGATACATATAGGTAGGGGAGTGTTCTATTTACCGGCTTTGTATATCCATTGGAGTAAAGGCTGTACCCATTGATGGTAGGGTTGATACAGGAACCCGTGGCCATTACCCATATGCAGTTCCAACTCTTCAAAACCTTTTGTACATTCTTTGTTCTCAAGGAGTGTTTTGCATGAGCCTGCCCCGTCTGAAGCTTCGAATATCGAGTAGAAATTACCGCATATCTTTTTGTCGGCATAGTTGTCAGCAGTGCCGTCGTGGCACATACCCATAATGGCATAGTTGACATTTGCATTGCCTAACTGCATAGCTATGTCAATGGTGATATATGCACCTGCTGAAGCTCCTACAATCGTTATATTCTTTGCAGGTACACCAGCCTGTAATAATTTGAGCACCTGAACGGCTGTTTTTGTTGCATATTCATGTGCCTCTGCATTCCTGGGTCTAACCTCACTTATTACCGAAAAGCCGTTTTTGCTGAAAGTATCCAGTATATCGTTATACAAATATTTGCCGTAGGTCTGACTGACCGCATTGGCACCTTGTTGTTGTACGATGGCTCCATGCAGGTAAAAAAGATATTTTTTATCCTTTTTTATTTTGGTTGGAATGTTGATGGAAATACCCTGTCCAGATGCATTTGCGAATACGAACAGAAGCAGTAATATGATTAAAGCCGATTGTTTCATTTGTGATCTTTATTCAGCTGTTTGCAGCACTTTGTCTGCTGCTTTTATTCTATCAGTCAGTTCGGCAATATCTTTAGCTAAAGTGTTTTCGGGCAGTGGCCCGCGACTGTATCTTGAACCATCGTTAAAGTAATTGCTGCCAAATTCCTGTTCGCAAAGGTTCATGTATTTTTCACGTTGTTCCCGGGTCAGTCGTTTCCCGTACACATAAAATCCTTTACTGCTCAGATCAAGGTTCAATGGCTTGTCGGGGGTAGCAATACCGTCTTTTATCAGCTCCATGTAGAAGCGCAATTCGCCATTACATGTGAGTCTTAAAAAATGAAGTTCTGACTTAGATACCTTGCGGAAATCAGAAGCCGGATCAATCATTGCCAGGACACTTATAGGGTTTATATTATTCATGTTGTAAGAGCCATACTTGCTCAAAGGTTCATGTAAGCTATATACAAAGCGGATCCATTTTTCTGCATAAGCCGTTCTCGTTTCTTCAGGAATATTAGTATTGCCACCGTTGCTGTTGCCTTCGGTGTTTATGTATACATTATACCAATCCATGTCGCCGTCATGTACGTATCCATCTATTAAAAGGTCTACCCAAATGTACTTAGGGTTTCCTTGCCGGAACATTGTATCACTTATGGCAGACAGGTATGCTTTGTCGTAGCAAACATCAGCTGTTTTTATTTTATAGTTGTTGTCGTCTTTCAGGTGTGCTGCTGTGGTGCTCCCAACTCTGAATGAGTATACTTTTTGCGATTCTTGTTTCTGAGAGTGGTTTGCTGCCAGGGATGATGCTTTTGTAATGCTCATGGTCTGGGCATCGGTTCTTACCGGTGAGCAAAATGCAAGTGTAAGGCTGAGGAGGATCAATGGTTTTCTCATAAGGTTATTATTTCTTTAAAGTTAGAAATAATTATCATACAAAAAGCTCTCCCGCAATATGATCAGCAAATAATTTCCCCTCTCGTGTAAGCAACAGGGTATGATCGTCCAGGATCATATTATGTTGTTCAATGTACTGCTGTGCTTTATTGTGAATGTGTTGACGGAATTCATTACCCCATTTTTTCGCAATCGTTTCAAGGTTCAGCCCCCATGATGTGCGCAAAGAAGTCATGATATACTCATTAACCTGCTGTTCAGAGGTGAGTATCTCCAGCTCAAAATCAAGTTGTTTATCCGATAGAATGCTTTTAGTGTATAAGGCATTGTTGGCTATGTTCCATTGACGAGAGTGACCATTGAATGAATGTGCTGATGGCCCGATGCCCAGGTAGGGTACACCCAGCCAATAGTTGGTGTTGTGCAACGCCCTGTGACCGGGACGTGCGAAGTTGGATATCTCGTAATGTTCAAATCCCATTTCCTCCGCTTTTGCCATCAGCATTTCAAACTGGTGTGCCGATTGTGCAGGATCGACAGGAGCTGATTTATATGTTTTGATCTTGTGATGGAGTTGTGTATTCTCCTCCACTGTCAGCGCATAGGCAGATAAATGTGGGATGTTTAACATTTGTACTTGCTTCAAGTTTTGCTGCCAGTTTTTATCTGTCAGTCCGGGTGTGCCGTATATCAGGTCGATAGTTATGTTTTCATAACCGGCGTCCTGTACAGCCTTGATGGCATAATCAGCTTCCCGGGCATTGTGAGCCCTGTTCATATACTGCAGGTCGCTGTCAAAAAATGACTGTATCCCAATGCTGAACCTGTTGATCCCGGTATCTCTGAGGCTTTTGATGTATTGTTTATCCAGGTCGTCCGGGTTGGTCTCTATCGTGAATTCTTTAAGGTTGTCGATATTGTAGTGTTTCCCTATCGTTTCAGTAAGTTTTTGTATCTCATTGGCTGTAAGCAGCGATGGGGTTCCTCCGCCCAGGTATATGGTTTCTACAGGTTGTGCTTGCAGGTATGCTTTCTGCATTTCAATTTCCGTCATTATTGCTTCCAACAGCGGAGCTTTGAGTTTCAAGGATGTGGAAAAATGAAAGTTGCAATAGGAGCACGCCTGTTTGCAAAATGGTATATGAACGTATATGCCTGCCATAATATTGGGCAAAATAACATCAATTAACAGCTATGAGGAAAACATCTTTCGGGGAATAGCCTTATTTTTTTATTTTAGTGCTGATATAGGGATATGATACACAAAGTATTTCTGGTTTTATGTTTCACCTTTATGGCCTATTGTGGTTCTGCCCAGGGGTTGCAAAACTTCGACTTCTATTACGGACATTCCCAGGTATCGCAGGAGGCTAAAGAGTATTATGCGCATTTATTTGACGTAAATTCTAGTAACAAAGCTTACTCAATATTGGATAGTGTTTTTACTCAAAATGACGAAACAAGGCCGTTCTATATTTTTCTTATCTGCCGTATGCTGAAGGAGGCTCGCGGTGAAATGTTGATAGAACTGAATATCATTTGCAGACATGCAGCTGAGATGTACCCTAACTCGCTGATACCTGTACTGTATGCAGGTAAGAATTATGTTGACGAGGACGTAAAGGATTTGTGGGCCAGCCGCATGGCTACGGAAATAAGGGTTACCTGCAATGGTGAGCTGATGAACTGTTTCAAGGATTCCAGGAGTACTGCATTACAACATTGCGACACCTACAATAAAGGCAGGTTAGAGTCTTTGTATAATTTTATTCGGAAAGACCTGAACCTTTTTCAGCAACGATAAGAAAAAGTTCCGCAACAGTACTAATTTTGCAAGGGGTAAACATATGTCATTGTCCAGGTTTTTTACACTTATTACAGCGTTTTTATTGTGGTCGGGTATACTTACTGCCAAGGTAAATGTATTATCCTATGATAGCAGTATTGTTGTGAATACAACTGCCATCAACAAGGCAGCTATAACAGCCACTGACAGTATGCTCAGGGCCAACCCGATGCTGTCACCTGATCGTTTTACGGCCAGGGAACAGATGCGGTTATTTTACGATAATACCTTTGACTTTTATCTTGTACTGGTGCTCGTACTTCTTTTTGGCATTATGCGTTTTGCCAATCCCAGGTATTTCCAATACCTGTTAAGGGCCTTCAGAAGCCCATCGTTCAGCAGCCAACAGCTAAAAGACCAGATAGGAAACTCCGGGCTGCCTAATTTGCTCATGAATGTCTTTTTTGCGGCATCGGCAGGTGTATACGTATATTTTATCTTTAAGTTAAACTTACCCCAACGTTATGCTATATACAGCCCGTCTTTACTGATAACCATACTGATACTCAGCTTCCTGGGACTGTATGGCGCAAAATATGCGGTGATGCGTTTTAGTGGTTGGGCGTTTAATGTACGTGTTATTATTAGTCATTACATGTATAATGTATTCCTTATCAATAAGATCATCTCAATTATATTATTGCCGTTTATTGTCTTGCTTGCCTTTGCTCAGCCCGCTATTGCCTTACCTGCCATGATCGTGTCATTATTCCTGGTAGGTGTGTTGTTCGTCAACCGTTACATCAGGTCGTGGCAAGTGCTGGGTTCGTTTTTTCAGTACAGCAAATTTCATTTTTTTGCGTACCTTTGCGCTTCCGAATTATTGCCTATGGCATTATTAACGAAGCTATTGATACGCGGAATGTATTATTAATTAATGATTTATATAGGCGATAAGTAAATAATTTGTTCAAATCAACCCGTTACGAAACCCAATATGGCAAAAGTAGAACGCTCAGTAAAAAATAACGGTAAAAAAGAACTCAAAATAAGCAGGGTACTCATAACACAACCCCGTCCTCTTACAGATAAATCCCCTTATTTTGATTTAGCCAAAAAGTATGGCTTACAGGTTGATTTTCATCCTTTTATAAAGGTTGAAGGAATCGAAGGGAAAGAATTTCGCAAACAAAAGATTGATATTGCGGAATATACCGCAATTGTTTTTGCCAGCAGGAAGGCTATTGACCACTTCTTTCGTATTTGCGAAGAATTGAAAATCAAAGTGTCGCAGGATATGAAATACTTCTGCAGCACCGAAGCAGTGGCATTGTACCTGCAAAAATTCATCTTGTACAGGAAGCGTAAGGTGTTCTTTTCGGCTGATGGCAGTGCAGACGGATTGCTGGAAGTAATAGCCAAACACAAGAACAACGAAAAATTCATCGTTCCTACATCTGATAATGGTAAGAATGAAATAGCTCAGTACCTTGCAGATGAAGGGGCTAGCTATACCGAGGCCACTTTGTTCAGGACATTGTCTAACGACATATCGCCCGTAATGAAGAATGAATATGATGTGATTGTTTTTTACAGCCCAAATAGTGTTCAGACCTTGTTTGATCATGACCCTTCATTCAAACAGAATGGCACTATGATCGGTGGTTTCGGACCTACAACATCTAAAGCCATAGAGGATGCGGGCCTTACTTTGAATATAAAGGCACCTGCACCTAATGCACCGTCAATGATAGCCGCCCTGGAGCTATTTCTGGACGTTAAGAAGTAAAATAAATTATTGTTGATAACATCGAAGCCCGGCCTTAATAGGCCGGGCTTCGATGTTATGGTACGCAGGCATTGTTGAGTGTGATACAAAAGCGCAAAGAAGGCCTGTGATTGTCATTTTTGAGGTATTTCGGGGCTTTTAAGTACGGGCGATACGATTGTTTGCCATGTAACCCTGATCCGGGGTCGTTTCGGGAGGAAATCCTGTTAAATCATCGCGTTAACGCGTATAAAAAGGAGGATGTTTGATAAGCCTGATATCAGTCGTTTACAGGTATGCAGGACATGAATTATGTGCTGCAAAATGATGCAGGGTATAAACTTGATCAGGAAATGTTGAAAAATTAGTTATAAAGTATTGCTTGTTAATTGTTTTTTCGCCATATTTGGCAATCGCAATTATTAACAATTTTTTTTTTTGAAACTTGCATTTTTGGAAAAAACTTTAAATATTGTGCATCGGTTGAGATGCTTACTGGCTTCTTAACCAAAAATTTACTTTATTTGCCTAAACGCAAAAAAAATTAACAAACGTAGTATGAAACAACTTTCCCTGAAGATCTCAGCTGTAGCGTTACTTGCATTTGCTGCAAGCTGCGGAACACCCGGTAATGGTGGTCAGCTGGTAGGAGAGCCAAACGTGTTGAACTATAAGGCGCCCGTTCCGCTTGGTATGGTTTATGTTCCGTCAGGAGTGTTTAAAATGGGAGCAAGCGACGAAGATGTTCGCGGAAAGAATGACGCGATGATACGCACCGTTCAGATGCCGGGCTTCTACATGGACGCAACTGAGATTGCTAATGCTGAGTACCGTCAGTTCACTAACTGGGTTAGGGACTCCATGGCACACGTACAGCTTGGTGATTTTATAGACCTGGATGACGGAAGCCAGCAAGTTGATATGAGAAAGCGTATCAACTGGAAAGATGTTGATCTGCAGGATCAGTTGGCAAATTTCTATATTCCTGCCGAAGCATCAGGCTGGGGTAAGAAAGAGTTTGACAATTCAAAACTGATCTTCCACTACGAAACATACGATTATGTTTCTAACGTAAATAGCCCTGCACAGGCACGCACAGAGTTTCAACACAAGTTTGATATTCCTGTATATCCTGATACGACTGTATGGGTACGTCAATTACAGTATTCATACAATGAGCCGATAGCTCTGCAGTATAACTGGTTCCCTGCATTTGACAACTATCCAGTTGTTGGTGTGAACTGGCACCAGGCAGTAGCCTTCACAAACTGGAGGACTACGTTATGGCGCTCTGAGCGCGAGAAGTACAAACAGTATTTCGAGGGTAAGTTCCAACTGCCTACGGAAGAGCAGTGGGAGTACGCAGCTCGCGGCGGACGCACAGAGACTCCTTATCCATGGGGTGGTCCTTATATAGTTAATAAGAAAGGTTGTTACCTGGCTAACTTTAAGCCTCAACGTGGTAACTATGCAGCCGACGGTGGTTTGTATACTGTACCTGTTGACCGCTACTGGCCTAATGACTTTGGCCTGTATAATATGGCTGGTAACGTGTCTGAGTGGACTGCCACTACATACTTCGGTACAGCTTACCAGGTAGTTTCAGATCTTAACCCAACAGTTAGTTATGAATTACAGGAGAATGATCCACAGTGGATGACACGTAAAGTAGTGCGTGGCGGAAGCTGGAGAGATGTTGCATTCTACCTGCAAAATGGTACCCGCGATTATGAATTTGCTGATACAGCTAAAGCTTATATAGGTTTCCGTTGTATCTACCCGCAAATCTATGGTGCATTAACTAACAGGCGTTAATTTATAACATCGATTAGTGACAGAATAAAGTGTCGGCAATATTGCAGGCAATTAAAGTGAAACAATATTTATTTTATCAACTCTTAGAAAAATTATAAAATGGGTTCAGTAGCACTGTTTTTCGAAACCAAAAGAGGTAAATACATTAAGAACTTTATCATTGGTCTTGGTGCGTCAGTAGTACTTTTAGGTGCATTGTTTAAAATTCAACACTGGCCAGGTGCCGGTCCGATGTTGACAGCAGGTATGTTGACAGAGGCTTTCATCTTTGCTATGCTGGGTGTTTTACCTCCACATAAAGACTACTACTGGGAGCGTTTCTATCCAAACATTGATGAGAATCCTCACGTTGAGGCTTATCGTAAAGGAACAAAATTTGATTCAGCAGCAGGTAAAGTATCTCCGGGTGCGTCATTAGATAAAATGATGGAAGATGCCCAGATCACTCCTGCTAATATCAGGAAACTGGGAGATAACTTCCAAAGGTTTGGTGCTGTTGTAGATCAGATCAAAGATATTACTGAAGTTACCTCTGCTACTAACGAATATTCTCAGAGCGCCCGCGATGCTGCACAGGCACTGGGAGAAATGAAAAATACTTTTGTTGGAGCGAGCAACACTATGCAGTCTTTCAACAATGCCGCAGATGATACAGCTAAATTCCATGAGCAAGTTCAGGTACTGTCAAGGAACCTGGGTTCTCTGAACCAGATATATGAAGTAGAATTGCAGGATGCTAACAATCACCTGAAAGCTATGAATAAATTCTATAGCAACCTGGTGAATGCATCTGATGCAATGGCTTCAAGTGCACAGGATGCGGTAGCTGCTAAAGATCAAATATCACTGTTATCTCAGAACCTGACCACATTGAACCAGATATATGGTAACATGCTTGCTGCAATGCAAGGAAGGTAGTTCTGTGTATTAGTTACGCAGTAAAAGTTGAAAAGAATTATTAAAATAACCTTAGAAAAATTATAAAGGGATGTCTATACCTAAAGAGCCGCGGCAGATAATGATCAACCTGATGTATCTGGTTTTGACCGCTATGCTGGCACTAAACGTATCGTCCGAGATCCTGCACGCCTTCGAGGTGATCAATCAAAGTATCACCTCGTCAAACAAAGCGATCGAAGCTAAGAACGATGTTTTGTATGAGGGCTTTAACACACAGGAAAACCAGGAAGGTCAACGTGAACGCGTAAAACCGTTTAACGATAAGGCTAAAGAAGCTAAGGCTGCTGCTCAGGAGATGATCAAATATCTGGAAGAGTGGAAAGACAAGGTAATTGTTGAAGCCGGTGGTTATGAAGATGATGGCGAGATCAAAAGAAAGGACAACATCGATGCCAGTACACGTTTATTGGTTGAATTGAAAGGTGGCGATGAATTAAAAGGTAAACTGGAGACTCTTCGTGCCAAGTTCCTGAGCCTGGTTAACCCAACTGAAAGGGACAGGATGGCAAAAGATTTGCCGATGAAGGTTGCTGAAGTAGATAAGACAGACAATAACCCGCAGGGCGACTGGTCTACAGCTTACTTCTACAATATGCCTACAATGGCCGTTGTAACATTGCTTGCGAAATTCCAGAATGACGTAAGGAACAGTGAAGCTGCAATTATCAATCAGCTTGCAAAAGAAGCAGGTGATATACAGGTGAAATTTGATGCCTTTGAAGCGATAGCTGTACCTTCAAACAGTTATGCATTGGAAGGGCAAAAGATCGAAGCTAAGATCCTGTTAGCTGCCTATAACAAAAGTATTGATCCTAAAATATCAATTACTGCAGGTGGCGGTGCTATCAAAGAAATAAAAGATGGTGTTGGTCAGTATGAAGTTACTGCTTCCGGTATCGGTCAGAAAACTGTGAAAGGCCGCGTATCTATTGATCTGGGTGGTCGTGTAGAAGAGAAAGAGTTCTCTTTCGATTATATGGTTGGTTCTACCGGTGCCTCTATCCAGCTGGATAAAATGAACGTATTCTACATTGGTGTTGACAACCCGATAACTGTATCAGCTGCGGGTTATTCATTACAGGATATCTCTGTGAATATTGACGGTGCTGATGTTACTGCAAATAGCCAGGAAGGTATAGGCCACTACATAGTGAAAGCTACCAAACCTGGTAATGTAATGGCTAATATCAACGCTAAAACTGATGGTGGTGTTAAGAAGGTTGGCGCTATGGAAGTACGTGTTAAGTACATTCCTGACCCTGTAGCTGAAGTAGGTGGAAAGTCTAATGGTGCTATGCCATCCAGTACACTGAAAGCTCAGATAGGTATCGTTGCTGCGCTTAAGAATTTCGATTTCGATACACGTTTCGTAGTGACAAGCTATGAGATGAGTATGATACCTAAGCGTGGTGAACTGCAAGGACCGTTTACCGAAGCTAGCCCTTATCTGAACAAGAACAAGGACATAATAGAATTGATAAAACGTGCTAGGCCGGGTGACAGGGTTTTCTTTGATGATATCAGAGCGAAAGGACCTGACGGACGCGTCCGCAAACTTAATGCCATTACGTTTTTACTAATTTAGATTTTTTGTAACTTTAAGGTTAGATTATTAAGCAAATCATTACAGGAATTATGAATATCCTAAGAACATACAAATTAGTCGCTACTACCGCATTGGTAATGTTTGGTGGAGTCGCATTTGCCCAGGACAATTCAATGAAGGACATCCAGTCTCAGTTTAACCCGATAGACGCGGTTAAAGATGGATGGCAGCCTTCGCTGGTAAGAGACGGTGCATATGACAGAGTGGAACACCCGACGAAGATACTGAACTGGCAACCACTGCGTGAGAACGACGTTATGTGGAAGAAACGCGTATGGCGCGAAATAGATATTCGTGAAAAGCAAAATATGGCTTTCCGCTATCCCGGTGATGATTATACCGGTGGTGGTTACTTCATTGAGATCATTCTGGATGCAGTTAAAAAAGGCAAAATTAAAGCTTATTCTAACATAGATGAGCGCTTTACAAATGCCTTAACTAAAGACCAGATACTGGAGATCATGATCGGTACTCCTGACACTAACTATGTTGAGGATCCGTTTACAGGTGAGATCAAAGTGGTTATCACAAGCCGTGAATTTAACCCCGATATCGTAACCAAATACAGGATCAAAGAAGATTGGATATTTGACAGGAACCTGGGTAAAATGGTGGTACGTATCATTGGTATTGCCCCGATAAAGGATATCATTGACGAGAATACCGGCTTGTTCCGTGCTTCTCAGGCTGTGTTCTGGTTATACTACCCTGAGATAAGGCCAATGCTTGCACAATATGAGGTTTTTAATCCTGAAAATGATGTTGCACGTATGACATGGAATGACTTCTTTGAGGGCAGGTTCTTCTCAAGCAAGATCATTAAGACCAGCAATCCTTTCGATATGAGCTACAACAACAGGGGTATGTCTCCACTGGAAGCTCTGTACGAAGGTCAGAAAGCATCTGAAATGTTGTTTAACAAAGAACATGATATGTGGGTATACTAATTGCCTGCTTAACGATAAGAAAAAGCTGCTGTATCTTTACAGCAGCTTTTTTATTGCTTACAGAGGCTTGAATCTCCCCTCATTTAATTAATATTGCAGCCCGTTAATTACATATAATGAATAGAGAATTACCCAGGTTGGAGGTATGTTTGTCTCCTGCGTTATTGCATTTATTTGACACTGAGGGTAGCGTAGTGGTGATCATTGATGTATTCAGGGCTACGTCTACAATAGCTGCAGCGCTGTATAATAATGCAAAATCTGTTTGGCCGGTAGCTACCGTGGAAGAATGTATTGAGATAGGTAACAAAGTGGAAAACAGTATTACTGCAGGAGAGCGCAACGGTAAAGTGGTTGAGGGTTTACAACATGGTAATTCACCTTCGGAATATAGTCGTGAATTTGTTGAAGGTAAAACCTTAGTTCTGACCACAACAAACGGTACACGCCTGCTGCATATGGTAAAAGGTGCTTCTGCTATAATTACCGGTTCATTCCTGAATTTATCAGCTGTTAGCGAGTTCTTGCTTCAACAAAATAAGAATGTATTATTGGCCTGCGCGGCATGGAAAGACAGGTTTAACCTGGAAGACGCGCTTTTTGCAGGGGCAGTGATAGACAAAGTTAAAGATAGCTTTTATATGAACTGCGATAGCGCCAAGGCTGCAGTTACTTTGTATAATAGCCTTAACGGCGTGAAGCCTATTGATTTCCTGAGAGACAGCTCACACTACAGGCGGTTGTCTGCGTACGGGCTTGAGTCTGATATGGAATACTGTGCATCAATAGACCTTCATCCTGTTGTTCCTTATCTTAAAGATAACCAACTTGTTATATATAAGGATTAGGCAACAAGAAAGGGATTGCTTTGTTGTTCAATAGAGACCTTAGTGGCCGGGCCATGTCCTGAGAATATTACGGTTTCTCCAGGCAATGTAAAAAGCTGGGTGCGGATGCTGGTAAGCAATTGATTATGGTTGCCTCCCGGCAAATCGGTACGGCCGATGCTGCCCGAGAATAAAACATCGCCGGCAATAGCCCATTTACCCTCAGGATAATAGAAGGCAACACTACCCGGCGAATGCCCGGGAACGAAGAGTACATGGAGCTTATCATTGCCAACAGCTATCAACTTGTTTTCATCAATAAAGAAATCAGGTTCAGGTGTAGTATTAAAGTCAAATCCAAACAACATAGCCGAGCCTGCGGCCCCTTTTAGTACTGGTAAATCTTTTTCGTGCAGACCGAAAGGAATTTTATAGCGGTCTTTTACTGCTGCAACGCCGAAGATGTGGTCGATATGTGCATGTGTATTGATAATTGCTTGTGGAATGAGTTTGTTTTCTTCAATAAAACTGAAAAAATGACTGATTTCAATGTTATTGTTCATGCCGGGATCTATGATCCAACACTGATTTTTTTCATTGTATATGATATATGTATTCTCCTGGAACGGATTAAAAACAAAAGATTGCGTGTATAACATATAAGAAGTCTATTTTTTCTGTAATTTAGGTAGCAAACTTATACCGAACATTTTATCTGACAAGCAAATTAGCGAATAACTAACTTAATTTCGATCGATTATGTATTTCAGCCGAAGGCTTACCATACCATCATTATTATTAGTAGCAATTATCTCGACCATGTTTTTGAACAGTGTAGATGTATATGCGCAGGCCAATGTTGAAAAATACGGACAGAACAGAATTCAGCACAGAACGTTCAAATGGAAGTATTTTGAGACAAACCACTTTCGTATTTATCACTACGACAGGTCTGGAGTGGAACTGGCAAGATATGTGGCAGAGCAGGTTGAAAATGATATTGCTGTAATTGAAAGTAAGATAGGTGGCCAGTTCCCGGGCAGGTTCAATATAGTGTTATATAACACGTACGACGAGTATCAACAAACCAATATTGGCAGAAAATATGATTCTCAATTGCAGGATGTGCCTGCAGGTACGGTTAATATTGTGGGTGATAAATTAGTTGTGTACTATACAGGTGAGCATAAAGACCTGCGCAGGCAAACCCGCTCAGGCATGGCGCGTATTGTTATGGAGCGGCTTTTGTTTGGCGAGAACCTGAGGGAAGTAGTGAGAAATGCTATATTAATGAACTTGCCTGAATGGACTATTAATGGTTTTATAGCATACATAGTAGATGGTTGGGATACGGAAAGCAATAGCGACTGGAAGAACCTGATCGAGTCCTATCCTGATAAAGGTTTCTACAAATTAGCTGAAGTAAATCCTGAATTAGCAGGTAAAGCTTTTTGGAAATATGTATCAGACAGATATGGTGAAGGTAGTATGAAGAACCTGGTATATACAACACAATTGAAGAGCAGCCTTAACCAGAGTGTAAAGATGACGCTTGGCATGAAAGTAAAGCAGGCATATGACTCTGCAATTGTCTTTTACAAAGATATCTATGCAAAAGATGAATTGAACCAGGCTATTCCGGATAGCTCAACAGCTTTGATTGAAATAGATGTTCCAAAAGACGGTACGATAATAAAAGACATCAGGGTTTCGCCAAAAGGGCAGGATGTGGCTTATGTTGCATGGAAAAACGGAGAATATAAAGTTTATATACAAAAGACTATCAAGACAAAGGTGCGCTCAACAGTAATGGAGGGTGGTAAGCTGGACTTTGGTGCTACTCCTGATCCTAACTATCCGATCATCACATGGTCTAATACAGGATATAAGTTAGCGATACTATACCGAAAAGATAACAGTACACACTTACGTATATACAATGCAATAAAAGCTCAGATAGAAAATTATGAGATACCCGCAAACAGGTTTGACAGGGTATTGAGTATGACATTTATGGAGGATGATGACAGATTGATATTTTCCGCAATAAAAAAGAGTAAAACTGATCTTTATGAATTTACCATTCGTGGTAAAAGAATGAAAAACATAACTGATGATGCATGGGACGACCTGCAACCGTGGTATGTGAGTGGTGGCTCGCGCCGTGGTATCTTATTTATTTCAAACAGGCCTAAACCAAACCTTGACGTGCCGCTTGGAGTGAATGAATTGCCGACGGGCCCGATGAATGTATACTTCTACAATACAACCACCCGTAAAAAGGAGTTGTTGCAGATGACATATGTTACCAAAGGTGAGGTAACACAGCCTATACAATACGGTACTGACAATTATGCTTATCTCTATAATGAGAATGGTATCTACAACCAATATATAATAATGGTTACGCATGATGTGAATAAGAATGATTCTACTTATACGGTTGCGGTAACCAATCATGCAAGAAACATTGTGGCACATCAGTACAGCCCTGTAAGCAACCAGGTGGCAGATGTATTGCAGGTAGGAGACAAGTATAAGATATATTACAAGCCTTTGCAGATACCTAAGAAAGGCGCTAAAGGAGTTGAGTTGACACCGACACTGCTGAAACAATCGGAAACCAGTAAGAAGAGAAGTGTAATAAAAGATGATGCAAGCGCAAAAACAGAGGATGAAGCAGTAAAAGAACCAGTGTTAAAAAGAGGGAATGCTTTTCAGACGCAGTTTGATGATGAAGAACCGGGAGATGATGCTGCAACCAGGAAACCTAAGATGACCCGGAAAGAACAGCGTCTTGCGAAAGAAGATGAGGAAGAAGGAGTGGATAGCACCTACCTGAATATGCGTGCTCAAAGGTACAGGGCCGATTTTAAACCTGACTTTTTATCTGTTAAGCTGGATAACTCGGTATTGTTCAACCGTTATCAGCCTGCGGGTCAGAATGCTAATCAATTTGCCAATCCGAGCCTTGGGGGTATGCTGACTGCGAGTCTTAATGACCTGATGGAAGATTACCGGTTTACCGGAGGTTTGAGATTACCCGTGAATTTTTCCGGTACGACATATTTTCTTCAATTTGAGAATAATAAGAAGAGGGTTGATTGGAGTTTGTTATACCTGAGGCAGAACAAGATAAGAAACTATGTAGTACCTTATATTGATACCGTCAACAATGCAGAGTACGAGAACGAACAATTGGGTAAAAACAGTACAGATCTTGTGCAGGCGACAGTAAGCTATCCGCTGAATAAATTTGAGAGTATCAGGCTGCATATGGGTTTCAGGAGAGATGTATTAAACTATAAAGCACAGGATACATTAAGTTTGTCATATCCGTTCCCTGACAGGCAGAAATTCTGGATAACCAGCAAAGCTGAATATGTATTTGACAATACAATAAACCCGGTAATAAATATATACAGGGGTTTCCGGTTTAAGTTCTTCGCAGAATATATGTACCGTATCAATGGTTCAGGAGGCGGTTTCTACAATTTTGGCACTGATTTCAGACACTATACCAAGATATATAAGAATCTGACCTGGGCAGTACGTTTTGCAGCGGCACATTCAGGAGGTAATCAGAAGATATTATACTTTGTAGGTGGTGTTGACAATTGGGCTTGGCCGAAATATAACAGTGAGACACCTATCAGGCCGGGTGAGCAGTATGCTTTTCAGGCGCTGGCTACGAATATGCGTGGATATGAGCAAAACAGCTGGAATGGTAATTCGTATGGTGTGCTGAATAACGAGTTCCGTTTCCCTGTACTTGCTACTATTTTACAAAGGCCAATACAATCGTCATTACTGCGTAATCTTCAATTGGTAACTTTTGCAGATGTTGGGTCTGCATGGTATGGCCTCTGGCCTAAGGAAAGTACGGTGCGTAATGATAAGGTAATACCCCAGCCGGGTACTATCGGATATAATAATTCGCTTGTGATTGTTTCCATTGACGACTCCAAGAAGGTATTCGGGTTAGGTTATGGTTTCGGCTTACGCACCATGCTGTTCGGGTATTTTGGTAGGGCTGACCTGGCGTGGAATACCGATAATCATCGTAAAAAGCCACTGTTGCACCTGTCTCTGGGCACAGACTTTTAACAGTATCAGTCGGTATTATTGTAAAGTATTTGGCTGTCTTTGGGCGACCTTTAGTACTTTTGCTAACAAACTGATGAAAGCATTATGAAGATATCAAAAGAAGCGAAAACAGGATTATTGGTCACGGTGTCGTTGCTGGTATTTTTCGCCGGGTTCTATTTTCTGAAAGGTGCTAACATCTTTTCCGGCGAAAATGAGTTTTACGCTTACTATGATAATGTACAAGGACTACAGACCTCGGCCGCGGTACAGGTGAAAGGTCTCGGTGTTGGCAGGGTTTCAGGTATAGAATTGATAGATAGTGAGAAAGTTAAAGTGACCTTATCGGTTAGTAAGAGTGTAGATGTGCCTGTCGGAACGACGGCAGAGTTAGGCTCTGCAGATTTGCTGGGTACAAAGATCATCAGGCTTAACTTTGGTATGGGTACGCAAATGCTGGAAGATGGCGCCACATTGCCGGCATCTATGGAGGGTGGTATTATTGATAACCTTTCATTTGAGTTGTCGCCCCTTATTACCGACCTGAGGCATGTTATTACTACATTGGATACTGTATTGGTTGGTGTTAGTGGCGTATTGAATGAAAGCACCGCCAACAGCTTGTCAAACACTGTTACGTCGCTGGATGTTACCATGAAGAACTTTTCAGAATTGTCGGAGAAGCTGAACAATGAAAGTGAACAACTGGCTGCTGTTATCAGGAATGCCAATAGTATCACATCCAATATTGCTGATAACAACCAAGGCATTACGAATATCATTAAGAATGCCGAACAGACTACAAGTAATCTTTCTGCCGCTCCTATACAGGAGACAGTACAGGAACTGCAATCAGCCGCTAAACAATTGGATGGTATCCTGAAAAAAATCAATGATAATGAAGGTACTTTAGGTATGGTTGTAAATGATAAGCAACTATACAATAACCTGACGGAGACCATGAAAACACTGAATGACCTGATGGCGGATATTAATGCTCATCCCTGGCGTTATATTAACGTAACCATATTTGGCAAAAAACAGAAAAAATAACCGGGATAGCTGTTCATTTGTATATCCTGCACTTTGTTATATACCGGGAATGAAACTACGCTTACTTTTATTGTCTACTTTGATAAGTATATCGGTGCAGGTATTTGCGCAGAAGGTTGCTGACACGTCAAAAAAGGTCAATGTAGAAATAGTTACAGCCGGGTATATTGAGCGTGTGCCTACAGATAGTATCGCATTTAATAAACTGGTAAACAATGTACAATTGCAACAAGGGGAAACCATGATGTATTGTGACAGTGCCTACCTGTACAGCGAAACAAATAATGTCGAGGCTTTTGGTAATGTGGTCATTATTCAGCCGGACGGAACTCGTTCTGCCAGTGATTACCTGAAATATATAGGGAACAAAAAACTTGCCTTCTTGGATGGCAATGTAAGCCTTACAGATGGGAAAGATAATCTCTGGGCTACAGAGGTGCAATATGACCTGAATACCAAGATAGGTGTTTACTATAATGGAGGAACATTGCAAAGTGATGCTACCTCACTTACCAGTAATTCGGGTGTTTATAATATTCGCACGAAAGATGCCCGGTTTACTGAAGACGTGCATGTATATGACCCGGAGTATACGATCGTATCGGATGATATGGGATATAACACAGAAACTAAAATAACCACCTTTTTTGCCTCTTCTGTCGTTACAAGCGATTCGTCTGTATTGACCACACATTGTGGTACATATGATAGCAAACTACAGGCTGCTCATTTCCCTTGTCGTTCATCCATACTTACAAAGGAGCAATACATGGAGGCCGACAGCCTTTACTACAATAAAACTAATGGCCAGGCAAAGGCAAGAGGAGATGTTCTCGCTATTGATACAACGCAAAAGTTAACCCTGTATTGCCAGAGGGCCGACATGAATGAAAAGAAAAAAACAACACTTGCTACCATCAGACCTGTGATGAAAAAAATGAATGGAGAAGATAGTTTGTTCATTCGTGCGGATACCTTTTTTATGGCTCCTGTCAATCCAGTAAAGGATAGCATACGTGTTGTAAAAACTATAGGAAAGGGCAAGAATAAAAAAGAAGTAGTTGAAATGATAGCAGATACTACTGTTGCAACAGATACTGCAGAGTTACGCTACTTTATTGGTTATCATCATGTAAAGATATTTTCTGACTCTATGCAGGGCTTGTGCGATAGTATTGCTTATTCACAGGTGGATTCCGTTATGAAGATGATGTATGACCCTGTGTTGTGGTCGCGGAGAAGCCAGATTACAGGTGATACCATATTGCTGTATACGGATAGCAATAAGTTGAAAAGAATGTATGTGCCGGACAAAGCTTTTGTAGTTTCGCAAACGGGTCCTGATAAGGCTGAGTTGTTTGACCAGGTACAGGGTAAAACGCTTACAGGATATTTTGAGAATAATTCGATAACGGAAGTCGTTGTAAAGCCTAATGCAGAGGCAATACAATTTTCCAAAGATGATGATGGAGCGTATATTGGTGTGAGTGAGGTGAGTAGTGCCAGGATGAGAGTTTTGTTTGAAGATCAGGCTATTACATACATATTATTTGAACAGGATGTGAAAGAAAAAATGAACCCGCTTGATAAGGTAAATCTAGCCGGGTTGCGACTGAGCCGTTTTCAATGGCTGGAGAAAAAGAGGCCTAAGACCTTAAAAGAGATATTTGAGTAATATTTGGATATTTTTATAAAATATTTACTTTTGCGACTGCAATGAACAATAAGAAGCTACATAAGGGACAGAAACGACTTGCCTTGGGTAAGCTGTACTAGTGCTATGTAGCATATCAAACATAGAAATTTACAGGCTTACCGGTAGGTAAGCCTGTTTTGTTATAAACTGGAATATACATGCAAGTTTACAAATTTGGTGGGGCATCAATTGCTACTACCGAGCGTATGCAGGCCCTTTGGCCGATTGTACAGGCGGCCGAACAACCTGTGGTTGTGGTAGTGTCTGCACTGGGTAAAACAACCAATGCCCTGGAGCATATTGTAACGGCTGCCTGCAAAGGAGATACAGCTGCCGCACATGAACAGGCTGCAACATTAGAGAAACAGCATATAGAATATGCCAAAGCAGTGCTGCAAGATAAATATCATGATAAGGCACTGGAAGCTATGAATGTGTTCTTTACCGAGTTGCAATGGGCCATAGATGATGCGGCTGCCCATAAGTATGATTATACTTATGATCAGATAGTGTGTATCGGCGAGCTTTTGTCGACAAGAATATTCGCTTTTTACCTGAAGCAACAGGGCATGAATGTGGAATGGGTAGATATACGAGATATATTACGTACCGACGATACATACAGGGATGCTAAAGTAGACAACGAATATTCTGAACAACAGGTGCAGGAGAAGTTGATGCCATTATTAAAATCAGGAAAGAACATCGTTACTCAAGGTTTCATTGGTGCTACATCTGACAATGCTTCTACAACTCTTGGCCGTGAGGGCTCTGACTATACAGCTGCTTTGCTGGCGGCATGGACAAAGTCGTCAGGCGTAACAATATGGAAAGATGTGGAAGGGCTGAAAAATGCCGACCCTAAGAAGTTCCCTAATACAGTGAGGATAGACTCAATAAGTTATGATGAGGTGATCGAGATGGCCTATTATGGTGCGCAGGTTATTCACCCCAAAACTATCAAGCCATTACAGAATAACAACATCCCTTTGTATGTAAAGTGTTTTCTGGATAAGAACCTGAAAGGAACTGTAGTGATGAATGAGGTGAGCAGCCTGTTCTATCCACCGCTTATTGTGCAGAAGGGTAATCAGGTTTTGCTTAAACTGACAGCTAAAGACTTCTCATTTATTACAGAAAGCAAGCTGCGCGACCTGTATGATATTTTTCACCAGATGAATATCCGTGTGAACATGATACAAAACGCTGCTATCAGTTTCATTGCATGTATTGATAATGAACGCGGTAAGCTGGAGCAATTGGTAAAGATGCTCAGCAAAGATTATAATGTATCAGACAACGAAGATGTAAGCCTGCTGACCATCAGGCACTATACTCCTGATATTTTTGCAGACCTGACCAAAGGCAGGCATATATTACTGGAACAGAAAACAAGGCATACAGTACAGGTGGTACTGATGTAAGAATAGTTTAAAAGGAAAGAAGATACTTTATAGTATCTTCTTTCCTTTCATTGCCGCACTTATGGCAACGTCCATTACTCTTTCTGCAAATGGACGTGAAATATCATTGAGTATTTCAGTTTCTTTTTGAACTTTGTCCTTGTCTTTCGATGCGATAGCGTCCTTAAGAACCTGTATTTGGTTCATCGTTTGCGCTGTTTCTTCTTTGGTAAGAAGTTCTCTGTTCTTGTCGAGAAAACGCTCTGTGGTTTCGATCATCTGCTCAGCCTCTGTAGCGGCCTCAACCAATGCACGTGCCTGTATGTCTTCTTTGGCATGTGTTAGGGAGTCCATAAGCATGCTCTCTACTTCCTCGTCTGTCAGTCCGTACTGTGGTTTTACTTCAATGCTTTGGGCTACACCACTACGCAATTCAGTTGCACTTACTTTCAGAATGCCATCTGCGTCTATCAGGAAATTTACTTCAACTTTAGGAAGACCTGCAGGCATAGCAGGAATACCTGTCAGGTTAAATTCTGCCAACTTCCTGTTGTCTTTTACAAGGTCTCGTTCGCCCTGGTAAACGGATATACGCATGCCGCTTTGTCCGTCTTTCTGGGTTGTGTACTGCCTGCCCGCTTTGGTAGGAATTTTCGAGTTTCGGGGTATCAATACGTCCATCAAACCACCCATAGTTTCCAGGCCCAGGCTTAATGGTGTAATATCCAGCAGCAACATATCTGTATTGTTGCCTGCCAGTATATCCGCCTGTACTGCCGCGCCCAGGGCTACTACTTCGTCAGGGTTCAGCTCATCATGCACCTGTCGGCCAAACAATTCACTGATACGTTCTTTTACTAATGGAACTCTTGTTGAACCACCTACCATTACCACTGCATCTATATCTTTTGCTGTAAGTCCGGCGTCTTTCAAAGCATTCCTGCAATTGTCCACTGTCCTGTTGATGAGTGGAGTGATCATCTCATTGAAAGCACTACGTGTGATACTTACTGCTGTCCCGCCTACATTGCCTTCATATTTTTCGTTAGAAGAAAGATGTTTTTTTGCGGCTTCGGCAGTTAGCCTCAGTTCTTGTGCAATATTCTTGTGTGATCTCAGTTCATCATCTGTAATTCCCAGTTCTTTTTGCCAATGCAGAGATAAAGCTCTGTCCATATCATCGCCCCCCAGGTAGGTATCACCATTGGTAGATAGTACCTCAAAAATACCATTCGTTATTTTCAGTATGGATATATCAAAAGTTCCGCCACCAAGATCATATACAGCAATTGTTTTTTCCTGGCCGGCATCTATGCCTAATCCATAAGCAAGGCTTGCTGCAGTGGGTTCGTTTACGATACGTAATACATCCAGCCCTGCAAGTCGCCCGGCATCGCGGGTAGCCTGCCTTTGTGCATCGTTAAAATAGGCTGGTACTGTTATTACTGCCTTATTTACAGGTGTTTTCAGTATGTGTTCGGCCCTATGCTTCAGTTCTTTTAGTATCATCGATGATAGCTCGATAGGAGAGTAGAACTTATCGCCTACCTGTACTTTTACCAGTGAATCGGTATCATCGTCCAGCACTTTATATGTAAAGAAACCAGTGTCGCTGCTGATGTCTTTGTATGATTTACCCATCAGGCGCTTTACCGAGTATATTGTCCTCTGAGGTTCCGTCAGCAATAACTCTTTAGCTTTTGTTCCGACCGTAGCATCTCCAAGATCATTAAAATGAACAATTGAGGGCACTAAGGTCAGCCCGTCAGTTTCTCTGAGTGCCAGCGGCATTTTATCATCTTCACGCACCACTGCAATAAGGCTATTGGTGGTACCAAGGTCTATACCTACAATTATTTCTTCTTTCTGTAAACTACCTGTTGCCAGGTTGATCGCTACTTTACCCATAATCGCCACAAAGGTAAGACAACGCAGGGGGACTAACCAACGTACAATAACCCTATATATACTATTTATGTTAACGTACTTGTAACATTGACGGTATCTGCTACGATATATGAGGTATATCACTATTTTGCGTTAAACTACAGATATGTTATACCGTAAATACAGTATTGCGGGCATGTTGTTGATAACCTTGTTCCTGTCTTGCGATCTTAATAAAAAAGACGATTGTATCCGGCTGGATAATGAGATTGCAGCCATCAATGATTCATTACTCGCTTATGGTAAAGGCTGGGGAGATGAGTTGAAGATCGCTGTAAATACTCTGGACTTCACAGGGTTGAACCCCATTAGAGTGCAAATGCAGAGGTATGTTGACAGAAAAGTGGAGCAGGTCAAGGGTATGAAAAATGTAGGTGGTTCGGAAAAGTTGATGGAAACGGAGCTGGAGTTTCTGCAAGCCGAAAAGGAAATTGTGATGTATAAATTGTCAGTTTTTGAGCAGTTTGATACTACAGTAGCTATGGATGACCTGAGCGATGCCTATGCTGATATGCAACTTAGTGCAATAAAAGAACGCGACTTGCTTGAAAAGCTACATAGACTCAGGGAAGAATATGAAGAGAAGAATGACATACCTAAATTCATCGAAAAGTATTGATGTTGCATACATATTCCGTATTATTTATATTTGACAAAGGAACACAACGCTTCTAAACACTAATATGCAAAAACCTTCCTGGTTGACATACAAAGGAGTTTCTACACTCCCGTTACTGCTTATCATACCCTTATTGATACTGGGGTTCTCTAATCATTGGTCGTATGATGAGTCTACCACTTATACAAATATCATACATGCATCTCCACGGCAAATATTTCAATATGAGCAATACAACCTGGCCAACAACCATGTATTGAATTCACTATATTACAAGTGGCTGGAAAATATGGGTGTAAAGACCATGTTCTTGTTCAGGTTACCCAGTTTCCTGATGTTCTTCGTGTATTTCTGGGCTGTAAGCAGGTTGTTGAAGGATAAGGAGGGGTATCAGCTCAGGCATATAGATCAGGTAATGTTGTATATGTGGCCATACTACATATATTTTGCCCAGGCGCGCGGATATGCTCTTGCCATGATATGTCTTCTTGCTATGATCATTCACCTGAGGCATTATATGGCAGACGGCAAGCCCAGGCAATTGCTATATATAATATTGTTAGGATGCTTGGGTTCCATATCCATATTCAGCTTTCTGTTCCCTGTTGTAGCAATTTTCATTATTGCCGGTATCAGTCGCTTTTCCGAAACAATAAAAAGCCCTGTTCGTATTTTGATATTTGCTATCAGTATTCCTGTATTCCTGTACATATTCGACAAGGGGCAGATAGTAAGTAAGTACGACCCTGCTATTATCGGGCGCGATTCTCTTTTCAGGGGAGGTACATTATCCAGCCTTATATCGTTTCTTTCGTTGAATGAATTCGCTCCAGTTAATGTATTCCTGACGCTGAAGTGGATCATAGTAGCAGCATTAGTGCCTGCTGCCGTTGTTTTTATACGCAAGGGTAAAATCTATGTTGAATTGACAATAGTACTGATAACCCTATTGTTGCTGGTAGCAGCACACTATGCTTTCGGTGCTATGTATCCGATATATCGTGGCGTTGCATATATCATCATGCTGGTGCTGTTAAGTTTTGCCTACACCAATTTTAAGAAGAACATCTTCAATACTATTTTCTTCCTGTCAATCATATTAGCAGGCTTTGTGTACATGGGGTATCTGTTCTATTTCGAAAGCCGGAATAATATGGATGATGTTCTGGCATATGTGGCAGAAAAGCCAGGCACTCTGTTGGTCGAGGATGTTCATCCCGCCGCACTTGCTGTGAACCATATGCGCCATAATGATACATTAGATATCATCAACAACTGTATTACAGAAGACCTACCTTGCTTTGATAATGCATTAGATACAGCTAAATATGTAGTTTGCTTGCCAGGTAGGTTAAAGCAGGCTGGCAGGGAGCAGGATTTTGAGTACCTGTACCCCGTTGCTACCTTCTTTTACAACAATAAGTTATTCTACAAGCGTAAGGGCTGGTAATACTTATATATTTGTTTTATTTTTCTGTATTAGGTGAACTGTTTATATTCCCCAAGTTACCCACATTTGCGCGTCAGTACTGTATTTCATCCCCTTTAAACCCCTGAAATGTATATTTTTGTCTTCCGCCATAAAAAATTTGTGCTTTGAAGTTAAAGTCGTTAGATATTAAAGGTTTCAAGTCGTTCGCTGACAAAACACACATTATGTTGGACCACCCCATAACTGGTGTAGTAGGTCCCAATGGATGTGGTAAGTCGAATATTGTAGATGCGATTAGATGGGTAATAGGCGAGCACAAGATCAAATCACTGAGGTCTGATAACCTGGAAGACCTGATATTCAATGGATCGCGTACACGAAATGCTGCAGGTATGGCCGAGGTGTCTCTTACTTTTGAGAACAATCGTAACCTGTTGCCTACTGAATTCACTACGGTTACTATTACCCGTAAGTTTTACAAAAATGGAGAAAGTGAATACAGGCTGAATGATGTAACCTGCCGCCTGAAAGATATACATAACCTCTTTCTAGATACTGGTGTGAGCAATGACTCATATGCTATCATTGAGTTGGGTATGGTAGATGATATCATCAAGGATAAAGATGGTTCACGTCGTCGTATGCTGGAACAGGCTGCCGGTATCTCTATTTACAAAACACGTAAGAAACAAGCGAAGCAAAAACTGGACCTGACAGAACAGGACCTGTCGCGTATTGAGGATCTGCTGTTTGAGATAGGAAACAACCTGCGTACACTGGAAAGCCAGGCCAAGAAGGCTGAGCGCTTTTTTAAGATAAAGACCGAATACAAGGAGGTAAGTATTGAGCTTGCAAAAGCATCGCTGGAACATTTTAACGACCAGTATCGCGAGTTGAATGAGCAACATACTACAGAGAGCGACAGGCGAAATGAACTAGAGAGGATCGTGTCGCAGGAGGAATCTACGGTGCAGCAGGAGAAAACAAAACTGGTAGCTCGAGAACAGGAGTTGAATGGCTTGCAGAAACAATTCAACGAGTTGGTGAACAAAGTTCGGCAGTTGGAAAGTGATAAACGCCTGGCATCCCAACGTATAGACCACCTGAAAGACAGGGTGAAGAACCTGGATGAGTTTCTGTCCGGTGCAGATGCACAGATAAAGAACCTGGAAGAATCTATCAGCTTTGCAGAGCAACAGATAGGTGAGGAGAACGAGGTACTGCAAAAGATACGAGAAGAACTGGAAGGACTGAGGAATGTAGCTGATGAAAAGCGTACGGCTTTTGACAATAAGAAAGTGCAACTGGATAGTCTGAGGGGTAAGTATCAGCAAAAGCAGCGCGAGCAGTTTGATGCGGAAAAGAAAGTTGCTATAGCAGATACATCGGTACAGAACCTGCAGCGCAGTATACACCAGGTGCAGGAAGAGAAACAACACCGCATAGACCAGGTCGCACAACTCAATACACAGAAACAGGAAACAGAATCGAAACTGGGAGTCACCAAAGCTGAGTTGGAACAATTAGTGAACAGGCAGGAAGAGGTGAAAGGCAAGATATTGCAAAGCCAGGAGCAGATAGAGAACCTGCGTTCTGAATTAGTAGACGAGAACCGTAAACTGGACTCAAGGCGCAATGAGCACGACCTGTTGAAATCATTGGTAGAAAGCCTGGAAGGATATCCTGATAGTATTAAGTTCTTAAGCAAGCACGAAGAGTGGGGTAAGAATGCTCCGCTGTTGTCTGACGTGTTTGTGGTGCAGAATGAATATCGTACAGCACTGGAGAACTTACTGGACAGCTACCTGAACTACTATATAGTTGACAATGTAGAAGATGCGGCGAAAGCCGTACACCTGCTTGAGCAAAATAAGAAAGGCAAGGCCAACTTCTTTATGCTGAGCCAGTTTCAGCAATATCAGCAGGCAGCGCATAGCGCACCGGAAGGGCTTGTACCTGCATTAAGCGTTGTAACTGTTGATGAACAATACAAGTCATTGGCACAGCATCTGTTGGGCCATGTGTACATAGCGGATACTGAGCATGATGTCACTACTGCACCGGTACTCAATGGTAATATCATTGTAGAGAAGTCCGGTAAAATGGTGCGTGGTAAGTACACGCTTGGTGGTGGTTCTATCGGACTGTTTGAAGGGAACAAAATAGGCCGTGCCAAAAACCTGGAACGCCTTGCCAAAGAGATAGCAGAATTGACAGAAAGCACAGCTAACTTAAAGCAACAGATAACAGATACACAGACGCTCGTGACTGGGTTCAACCAGGAGCTGAATGATAAAGCTATTGAGCAGACCCGCAACGAGATAAACAACCTGCAGAACCTGCTGGTAAATCTCGGTGATAAAATAAGCAACTACGAACACCTGAACGAACGTGCTGACGTGCGTGTAAGTGAGTTGGAAGAACAACTGGCTGATACACATGATAGTATTTCAGGAGCAAGGGAAGCGCTGGAGCAGATAGGTGAGGAATTGCAATCAATTACAGCTGAAATAGAGCAAGCGGATGAAGCCTTTAAAGCTGCGGAACTGGCTTTCAACCATGCAACGGAACAGTACAACCAGTTGAACCTACAGTTTACCCGCCAGCAAAGCAAACTGGACGGACTGAAACAGGAACTGAACTTCCGTAGCAATCAATACAAAGATCTGCAGGTACAGATAACTACTAATACTGCACAACTAAAAGATGCAACGGAGCAACTGGCAGAAACGGAATCTCAACTGAATAATGGCGATACGGAACTGTATGACCTGATGAAGAAGAAAGAGACTGATGAGGCAGCCCTTAACGAAAAGGACAGGCTGTATTACGAGTTGCGTAACGAGATATCAGAGAAAGAGGGGTTACTGAATCAGAAACGTCGTGAGAAAGAACAGGCAGAAACATTGCTGAACAGCATCAAAGACAAGCTGAACGAAATGAAACTGCAACTGGCCGGTATGAAGGAGCGTTTGAGCGTAGAGTTCAAAGTGAACCTTGATGAAGTATTAGATCAGGATCGTACAGGAGAGCTGACAGTGGACGAATTGAACGCTGAAGCAGAGCGTATGAAGAAACGCCTGGAGAATATGGGTGAGATCAACCCTACAGCTATTGAGGCGTATACTGAAATGAAAGTTAGGTACGACTTTATACAGGAGCAGAAGAGTGATCTTGTAGAGGCTAAAGAATCATTGCTGGCTACTATTGAAGAAGTGGAGCTGACGGCAAATACAAAATTCAAAGAGACATTTGACAGTGTACGTACCAATTTTATAGAGGTATTTAAAACACTGTTTACAGAAGAAGATCAGTGCGATTTGCGCCTGACAGATCCTGATAACCTTGCCGATAGTAACATCGAGATATACGCGCAACCAAAAGGTAAAAGACCAAGTACACTTACCCAATTATCAGGTGGTGAGAAGACACTTACATCTACAGCCTTCCTGTTTGCGATATACCTCATCAAGCCGGCACCGTTCTGTATACTGGATGAGGTAGACGCGCCGCTGGATGATGCCAACGTAGGTAAGTTCACCCAGATGATACGCAAGTTCAGTAATAACTCGCAGTTTATCCTGGTAACGCACAACAAGCAAACCATGGCATCTGTTGATGTGATATATGGTGTAACGATGCAGGAGCCCGGTGTAAGTAAACTGGTGCCTGTTGATTTCAGGAGCCTTGCCAACTAAGGGATATTTAACATGGTAAACATATAAGCGGGCTAAAAGCCCGCTTTTTTGTAACTATTTTACGATTGTTTGTCTGTATCGTTATCTGTGCTGCTTTCGTCTGCCGGAGCGGGTATTGTGAGTGGGTCAATATAATTATTGTCTGCCATATAGGCTTCTTCCTCTTTTTTACGTTTGAAGAATTTCCTTATACCGGCAAAAGCAACTGCTATTCCAGCTGCAATGATCTTCCAGAATTTTAGTATCAGAACAAAGAACCCTGCTTTTGCCAACACTTTACCGGCAACTAATCCGCCTATCGTATATGCAGCCACTTTATCAATACTGTGATCAAAATCTTTATATTGTTTACCGGGAATGAACTTAGGCATGTCCAGCACAGCATTGATGTTTTCTTTCACCATACCCAACTGACTCATATCTGCTACAGCGTTAAGAGAGAGAATACCTTCACGACCAAGTATGCGAATGTCATAGTTCAGCGTATTGTAGTCTGCATCACCAAAGTGGAACTCCTTGGCCCAGTGCAATACTTTCTTCTCTTTGTCATAATATGGTTTTTGCGCCCAACCTACAAAGTGTATCGGCTCAAAACCCATTTTCTCCCGTTCTTTATTCAGTTCCGGTTCTCCATCCTGAGACTCTTTCAACATCTCATCGTAATCAATATCATCAGCATCTTCGTCTTTTACATATCCTATTGCTTCGTAAGTGATAATAAATGCATAGCTATTTGCAGCAATTGCATCCCCATCGGCTGGAAACAACATACCTATGATATTTTCATCTTCAGGGTTGCCCCATATGTCTGTTACTACCTGCTTGCTTTGTTCTTCCCCCAGGAATTTAAAATTTTCAGGTACGTGCATTGTAGCTACATCCCTCAATATCACGTCTCTGGTGGTGTACTTCATAGACTTGTTGATAGAGTCAATGAGTCTGATTTGTTCCAATTGTTCTTCTGTGAATGTTTCTTCGGTGTCCTGTGCGTAAATATTTGCAGAAAAGGCCAACACACAAATAACTAACAATAGCTTATTGTACATAAGGGTATAAGTTTTTAATAAGTGAATGTACAAATATGTAAATTTTTCTATTAAAAGTTAAAGTTGTTTTAAACAAATTGTCCGACCAACGTATTCATTTCATATTACACTATGTTTATATGACAAATATGCAACGCATAATCCGTATAAAAAGATATTTATGAGAAAACCATATACGCTATTGTCTGTTTTTTTGTTGGTGACTTTTTCTGCGAATGCACAACTTTATACTGTATCAGGCAAAGTTACTGATGAGCAAAAAGCGGTAATGCCTTTCGTTAATGTATCATTGTTAAAAGCTGCAGACAGTAGTTGGTTACAGACGGTACAAACCGATGAAAATGGCAAATACTTGCTGAAAGATATTGCTGCCGGCAGGTATATTGTTGATGTACAATTACTGGGGTACACACCCGTAAAACAATTACAGGAAGTAACTGATAATCTCACTATCCCTGATATTATACTAAAGCAGGCTGATAACAAGCTGAATGCCGTTGTGATAACCGGTCATAAAGATCTTATACAAACCGAATTGGGCAAGACTGTGGTCAATGTGCGTGAGAGTATGAAACAGGGGGCCAACCTGCTGGAACTGTTGGGCAATATGCCGGGAGTAACGGTTGGTGCTGATGGTACCATCAGTATGAATGGTAAGCAAGGTTTAGTTGTATTGATAGATGATAAGCCCACTTACATGAGTGGTAAAGAGCTGGCTGAGTACCTGAAAAGTGTGAATGCTTCTGAAGTAGCTAAAGTGGAATTAATAACACAACCTTCAGCTAAATATGATGCAGCTGGTGATAATGGTATCATCAGCATGAAAATGAACAAGAAGAAAAAAGATGGCTGGAGTGGGGTAGCAACGGGTAATTACCAGCAGGGAAAATATCTGTTTGTAAATGCAGGCAGCAACATTGCTTATCGTAATAACAAAATGACCTATAGTCTTAATCCTGGCTATTACTATGGTGTTGGTTATCTTATATCTGATGAAACCCGGATTGCAAAGAATGAGGATGGTAGCCCTGCGGTCGTAACAACAGAGCATGCTTTTCGCAAAGAGCAATTCCCTGATTATTCACTGCAGACAGGTGTAGATTATGATGTGACAGATAAAACTACGTTGTCTATGACTGCAAAAGGTATATATCATACCAATAACGAAATAGACAAGACCAACTCTGTGGTGCATGATAATACTGCCGGCTCAAAAGTGTATAATAATAGTAGAAATGAGAATGGCCATATAAGAAGCCACGGTGTACTTACCTTCTTTGGTAAGCATGAGATAGATAGTACAAGCGACATACAGGTAAACGCCGGCTATTTTATCAATCAGCGCAAAATATACCAAAGAATCAACAGTACTAACTATGACGAGCAGGGTGTAGAACTGCCAGACCCGCTGATATTGAACAACAGTATACCTGATAAGAACAGGCTTTTGACTGCTAAAGTAGACTATACCACACAACCCGCCAAAGACATGAAGCTGGAATGCGGAGCAAAAACCAGCTACGCTTATATAAACGAGGCTAATATTTTTGATATTTATGTAGATGACAACTGGATAAAAGACACGCTCAGGAGTAATACATTCCTATACAAGGAAAATATAACTGCGGCTTATGTCAGCAGTTCATTGAACAAAGACAAGTGGCAGGCGCAGGCAGGTATAAGGGTAGAGCATACACACGCAACCGGCAACCAGGTAACACAGGATATACAGTTTACCAAAAATTATACAAACGTTTTCCCTACAGCATATGTAACATACAAGGCAGATAGTAATAACACTTTCGAGCTGAACTATGGAAGAAGGCTGCAACGGCCATATTACAGGGAACTGAACCCATTTAGCTGGGTGACATCGCAGTATAATGTGAAAGAAGGTAACCCGTTGTTAAACCCACAATTCACACACAACATTGAGTTGAAACATAATTATAAAGGCAGTCTCATAACTACCGCTTCATGCTCACAAGTGAATGGTGTGTTTACAGACAGGTTGCGCTACAATAAGGCAACAAATGTAGCTTATAGCTCAACAGGTAATAATGGCAGAAAGTTTAGCGGAGCGTTGTCAGCCTTTTATAACGACCAGTTATTTGATTGGTTGAATCTCAGTGTCGGAGGTAATGTTTTCTATGCTGAATTTGAAGCAGATTATAATGGTGAACATTACTTTGCCCGTGCCAATGGTGTATATATGAGTTTAGATACACAGTTTACATTTAAGAAGGGGTGGAATGCTCATTTTCATACCCGCTATGCAGGTCCATACCGAACCAGCGTAGTACAGCGTGTCAGTGGATCCGGATGGGTAAATTCTACAGTAACTAAGAACCTTTTTGAAGACACAGTTACGGTGAAGGCAAGTGTTCAGGATCCTTTTCACTGGTACCGGTATAATGGGGAAATAGATCAGGCCGGCTTGAGCCAGGCATCAACAACAGAGTATAATACGCAGACCGTCGCGCTTGGGTTTACGTATAATTTTGGCAAGAGGGATGAATTGCGCAGGCAGGAGCGTATATTAGAGGATGGTAAGCGTATGTAAATACGGCCGGTAAAACTACTCTGATGCGGAATTTATTATCATTATTGATGTGCATGGCAGCTTTGCAGATGTATGCACAACCCATTGTTGAAACTAAATGTACGCAACCCTTTGTGCTGGGCTATACAGAAGAATTGTATTCAAGCGAACTGGGTGAAGATCGCAAACTGAATGTGTACTTACCTCAAGGATATGACAGTAGTAAAAGATATCCTGTCATCTACTTGCTGGATGGTTCGGCTGACGAAGATTTTATTCACATTGTAGGTATAGTGCAGTTCAATAACTTTTCATGGATAGACCGTGTACCCGGATCGATCGTAGTAGGTATTGCCAATAAAGACAGGAAGCGTGATTTTACTTATCCGTCACGCAGGGCAAAAGATAGAGAGATGCTGCCAACAAGCGGAGGCTCAGCAAAGTTTATCAGGTATATCGAAAAAGAAGTACAGCCATTCATAAAAGAAAAATATGCAGCTAATGATGAAGCTACTTTAATAGGCCAGTCATTGGGAGGTTTGCTGGCAACGGAAATATTATTTACCAGGCCAATGATGTTTGACAAATACGTCATTATCAGCCCCAGCCTCTGGTGGGATGATGGTGGTTTGCTGAACAGGAACCCTGCCATATTGAAAGAAGACTACAAGTTGCCAACTGCAGTATATATAGGTGTGGGTAAAGAAGGTTCAGTTGACGGCAGCAAAGAACATATTATGGAACGTGATGCACAAAAACTGGCGGAAAAAGTGAGCAGCACTAGATCAAAAAAGATAAAAATATATTTTGATTACCTGCCAGATGAGAACCATGCTACTGTTGGGCACCAGGCAGTATTCAACGCTTTCAGGCTACTTTATCCGGCAAAGAAGAAGTAGGTGTTTAGTTTGCGAATACCATTCTACGGCTTTGGATTTTTTCTCCGTTTATTACCAACGTATACACGTAGTTGCCCACCACATGATAGCCATGCTCATAGGTCACTTCATTTACCCCTTTGTTAAGCGTGATCTTCATGCGTTTTATTTCTTTGCCTGCTATGTCAGTAACACTTATGTAGGCATTGACATCCATAATGCTTTCATTTGCCAGTACTGATATGGTTGTTTCGCCATCAAAAGGATTAGGGTGGTTCTGTAATAACTCAACCGGTAGTTGTTTGTTCTTTGTCAGATCTGTTATATTCAGCATGGCTACTTTTTCTTCGGAAAAGAGGCTTTCTACACCTTCGGCATCAACGGAAGCTACACTCACGAATTGTGTTTTCAATCCGCCGTGAAGCGGTATATATATATGGTCGCTATTCAGGATTGTCGCAACTGTATCCCAGTCATTTGTACTGGTGCGTATACCTACACGGTAGTGCTGGTATTGCTTCTCCGTATTGATAAATACTGAAATGGCCTCGTCTCCCGGTGTTACAACAACGTCAAATTCAGGTGTTTTAGGACCTGATGCAGCCATGGCAGCGGCGTTGCCGTTTATCACGCTCATACGCGCCAGGTAGTTGAAATCAATAAAGAAACTGTCGATTTTATTGTCATTGTCTGTATCTACACCAAACAGGTCTCTTGTGCTATGTTGCCTGTCAGAGTAGTTGGGATTAGATACGTCTGCATCGCCATGCTCATTTGCTGCGCAAAATCGTATTGCCGTGTATTGTTCGTCATAGAAAGGAATATGATCACCGCCACGGCCGTTACGGTCCAGCGGACTCATGATATTGATGGTCATAGGCACTTTTGCTATTGGTAATAACTGCTCTTTATATTCCAGCTTAACAAAACGAGCCAACTGTTTATGTGGAGAGTTGAATGTACCGCCGGAGAACAACCTCAGGTTGGTACTATCTATAGTACCTGCCCCCATACACCCGGGTGACGAAGCCGTTTGCCCGCAAATGATACCACCTACCACATCATTATTCAATACTGCTCTTACCTTTATTCCTTTGTCTTTGCAGTATTTGGCAAATGCTCGCGCACCATTCAGGCCTTGTTCTTCGCTGGTGGTCAATATGAAAACAAGTGTATGGTTGTAGGTGTATTTACTCATCACGCGTGCCAGTTCCAGTACCAGCGCTGTTCCACTGGCATTATCTTCCATGCCTTCAGCAACACAGCTTGTATCGCACAGACCTTCACAACGACTGTCCAGATGTGCTTCTAGTATTACTACTGATTTGTCAGTAATATCCGCCCCGGGTATTACAGCAAATACATTACGGTGTTGATCGATACTACAAATTGACTGGTCGAACTGCAGGTAGGAGGGGATGAGACGGTTCTCATTCTCTGAGCTGAATTGCTCCAATTTGCTGTATACCCACCTGCGGGCAGCACCGATACCTCTGGTTGCCGAAACGGTATCTGATCCTGTGTTTCTGTTCCCGAAGGTTTGCAATACATCAAGATAAGAGTATAAAGAGTCCGGAGATACTCTGTTGGTGATTCCCTGGCTGATATCCGCCGGCTTATTAATAACTACAGAAGCCTGGAAACTTGCGGGGTTATAATTACCCAGCATTATTTGCTCAGCCAATGTATTTGTAGATAATATGTTGGTCTGTGCAAACAAACACGTTGTTGTACCGGCAATAGCCAGTGCAGCGGAGAGTATAACTTTTTTCATAGCATCACATTCAGATACCTATGAAAGTTATTAAAAAATAAGAATAATTAAGCTGCTTTAGGCGGATTTCCCAGTTGTTTCAGCATCATAGCATGTTGCTTCAGCGCTTTCCTGAAGGTAGGTTGCACATTATACGGTACATTATATTCTGCTGCAACCTTCGATACTATCTCCGACAATTTCGGATAATGTACATGGCATATCTGGGGGAACAGGTGATGTTCTATCTGAAAATTAAGACCACCAATATACCAGGAGAGCAGTTTGTTGTTAGGCGCAAAATTGGCAGTGTTCAGTAACTGGTGTACTGCCCAACTGCTTTCCATTTTATTGCCATTCACAGGGTTGGGATATTCCGATGTTTCCATAACATGTGCCAACTGGAATATGCATGCCAGCAACAAACCTCCTACCAGGTGCATTACTATAAAGCCCAGTAATACATGATACCATGCCACACCTGCAAAGAACATAGGCAGCATAAGAATATATCCGAAATAAATAAGTTTGTAAAAGCTCAGCTCAGCCAGTGCACGTGCCAGGCTGATCTTTTCTTTTTTTATCATTCCGTTCTTGCCATATTTCAGCAGGCATTTGTAATCTTTTGCTGTTACCCAGTATATATTCATGATACCATACAGCAGCCATGCATACAGGTGCTGATACCTGTGCATACCAATATGTTTGGCATTGGGCGACATGCGCAGCAATATTCCTGCGTCTATATCCTCGTCCAGTCCGTCAACATTGGTATAAGTGTGGTGCAATACGTTGTGTTGTATACGCCAGTTGCGGTCGTAACCTCCTAATAAGTTGAGCAGGCCACCCAGCAGGGTGTTTACAGTTTTATTGTTGGAGTACGCACCATGGTTAGAGTCGTGCATTACAGAAGTGCCGATGCCCGCAATTCCGGCACCCATGAGTATCCATAAACCATAAAACAAAAACAGGTTGACAGATGCCAGCCCTGTTACGATCAGTGCATAAGGTAAGAAATACATACTGATCATGGCAATCGTTTTGATCACCATCTTCGAATTATATAATTTGGAGATGTTATTCGTGCTAAAGTATTCTTCAACTCTTGCCTTTACCGCGTCGTGAAAGTTATCAGCTCCCTTAGGGGCAAACTTTACTATACTTAATTTATTCTCACTCATATTGTTACAACCGTATTGGTTATATAAGGTGCAAAGGTAATGAAAACATCTAATTTATCTATGATGTAAATCATCAGTATTATCTTAAAGTTAAGTTATCGTGCCGGTATCGGACAGGCGGAATAATGAGGGTAAATTTGGATATAAAGTGATTGATTATGAGCGCCATTACGAAGTTGTTTACGCCCGGTGGTAAGAAGTTTTATGACCTTTTTGAGCAAGTGGCAGATAACCTGGACGAAATGGCGTCAGCTTTTGTTCAGTTTATTGCCACCAAAGACCGTAACCAGCGTAAGGTAGTATTGAACAAAATTGAGCGATTGGAGAATAAGAACGATGATGCCACACACAGGTTATTTGTAGAGTTAGGTAGAAACTTCATCACGCCTTTTGACCGGGAAGATATTCACTTTATTGCAACCTCGCTGGATGATGTAGCCGATAATATCTGGGCGACAGCCAAGCAGATGTATTATTTTGACATTGACCAGGCTAATATTGCCACCAATGAAGTGGCCAACCTTCTTGAGATATTTGTCGAAAAATTATCAGAAACAGTAAGAAAACTGAGTGCCCGGGGAGATATACAGGCATTGATAGCAATAATGAGAAGCATGCGAAAAGTAACCGGTGAAATTGACACCATAATTAGTAAGTCTTTATTCGAACTTTTTGAAAAGAAAGAAACCCCTGTAGAGGTGATCAAGCTCTCTGACCATTATGGAATGCTGCAAAACCTGAATAACAGATGTGGAGAAGTGATAAATACACTGGAAAGTATGGTTATAAAGTATAACTAACACTATTTTCTTTTTTCTCCCAATGCTGGTATCGGGCGAAACACTTTTCTTTTCTTCAGGCCGAAGCCTTCTACAGCGTATTTTTGTATGTGATTAATTGCTTCTTCTACAGAGTCGGTAAACAGGAATAGCTCTACATCCTCAGGACTGATGGTTCCCTGCTCCACCATGTGCATGATATGGTCATACAGATATTTGTGGTATTCTTTACACATTATAACAACGGGGAAGCGCTCTATCTTGTCGGTCTGTATCAAAGTAAGCGACTCGAAGAATTCATCTAAAGTGCCAAATCCGCCCGGCAGCACAATGAAAGCATATGAGTATTTGGTGAGTATTACTTTACGCACGAAGAACAGGTCCATCGAAACCCATATATCCAGGTAGGGGTTGGGCATTTGTTCGTGTGGCAAAATAATGTTGCAGCCTATTGATCGCCCATTGGCTGCTTTTGCTCCACGGTTAGCAGCTTCCATAATACCAGGGCCGCCACCCGTCATTACATTGAATCCAAGCGGTACGATCGCTTTACCCACATCCATAGCCAGTTGGTAAAATGGATGGTCTTCCTTAAACCTGGCGGAGCCAAAGACGGTAACAGAGGGGCCGATAAAGTGCAATTTCCTGAACCCGCGGATAAATTCACGCATCACTTTGATAATGAATGTGAATTCTGCCCAACGCGATCGCGGGCCTTCAAGGAAATAACTTTCTTCTTTTGATATCCTGGGGTCTGGTCCCTTGCCTTTGTTTTGCTGCCCGTCTGTCATATATATCCGTGCTGGTAAGTAACAAATATACTAATTCGTATCTTCTGGTTTACCACTGCACGGTCAGGTAATCCGCATATCCGGTTGTTCCATCCAGAACGATATAGCCAATTTTTGAACCGCCTATATACTGGGAGGGCACTTCAAAAACCTTGGTTCCGTTGATATATCCTGTCCAGTAATTGCCCACCTGCTCAAATTCTACATCATTCCATGCATTGGTGTATATGGCATTGCTGGCCTGCCAGTCGAGTATGGTTTGTACACCATCCTGGGCTGTACCTTCTTTATACAGGGCAAAATACCCGGCATTGTCTATAAAGAAAGAATAGCCGTAGTTGTTGTCTGATACGCCAAATACAAGCCCCATCGCATAGTCAGATTTCATGCGTGTCTGTACCAGGAAGTTACGGTGTAATTTGGCGCCGGTATTAATGGCTACAGTATTGGTTCCTTCGTTAATTGGTAGATAAGTATATTTCAGCCAACTGTTATTAATGCTCACATAAGCAGCATTGTTGGGGTCACTGAAAGCCCAGTTGTTCTGGTTGTTATCAAAATTATCGTCAAATACATTGTTGTATTGTGGCCCTTGTGGTTGATTGGGATCCACTGTGTAATATTCGTTTTTTACGCATGAGGTCATTAGGAGTGTGCCTGCAGCCAATACGGTCGTTAATATCCTGGACATCATAGTCTTTAGATTTGGTTACATCATACATAAACAACTTGCGTGCCATTCCGCTTTTCGTTAACAATTCCCTTACCCCTATTTAACAAATCTTATAGCTTTGTAACATGAGTCAACAGTACAGCGCAAAATACTGGAAAGAACATTTACAGTTGATAAGCCACATAGAAGGTGGCGCATTCAGGGAAATATACCGCTCTGATATGGTATTGCCGCATGCAGAACTTTCAGCAGAACATAAAGGAGACAGAGCTATATCTACCAGCATATATTTTTTGTTGGAGTATGGTGAGTTTTCTGCATTGCACAGGATCGCTTCAGACGAGCTATGGCATTTTTATGATGGGGATACTTTATGTATCTATGAAATAGAACAGGGAGGTACACTGGTAAAACATCTTTTGGGAAAAGATATCGAAAAAGACGAAAATCCGCAAGTTGTTATCAAAGCAGGTAGCTGGTTCGGGTCAAGAACAGAGACGCCGGATGGTTATACGTTATGTGGATGTACAGTTGCTCCCGGTTTTGATTTTGCTGATTTTGAATTGGCTGACAAGAATGCCTTACTTGAAAAGTATCCGCAACATAAAGATATTATTCTGTCATTAACATAATCTTCTGAACTATGTGTTTTGTACACTGTTATAATGGTATAACCAAAATAACTAAACATGGACAAGTTACAATTGAAAGGAAACTGGAAAGAAATGAAGGGTAAGATCAAACAGGAATACGGTATGCTTACAGACAACGACCTTGCATACGAAGAAGGTAAAGAAGATGAACTGCTGGGCCGCCTGCAGGATAAGTTAGGTAAAACACGTAGTGATATTATTGAGTGGTTGAACTCACTTTAACATTTCAGCCTCCCGGCAGCGAGGCTTTTTATTGTATCTTTATACACGTAAACACTCATAATATGGACACAAAAGATTTTAACGAAAGATGGCCTGAGATTAAAGCTAAGATCAAGCAAGAACACCCTGAGATATCAGATCACGAACTCGAATATATGATTGGCGAAGAAGTGAAATTGCTTGAAAAACTTCAGGCAAAAACCGGTAAGACCAGGTCGGAGATATATAAGTGGCTACACATAATGGGGTAGTGTCAGCTACCGCCACCCGTACCCCTGAACTGGTGATGACTTTCCCTGAATAAAACATTGAATGTCGTCAGTGAACCGTATATACCCGTAATATATTGCTGAAGGTCTACTTTCTCCTCATCGGTCAATACTTTATGTGCGTTTATTTTCTGCTCTATAAGTCTTAACCTGTCTCTTACCATTACTATTTTATGAAAGAAACCCTCAATAGGCATTTCCTTTCCTTGCAACGAATCATCTCCCGGCTTCAATATCAGTGTCCCACTGTTCCATTTGTTGGCCATAGGCACCAGTTGCATCTCATGCAGGCGGCGCTCTAGTATGTTGTCAAGTGCCTGCTCAATATCAGATAGGGTAATGCCCCCGCCTCCATCGCTACCTGCTTCTGAGGCTTCAATTACTTTCAGTTCAAACTCTTTATTGATACTTTTTGTGCCCTGTTGCGATTTGAACCATATCGTGTATAATTCACTGGATACGTCAACAATAACACCCTTGCCAAAGTGTGGGTGCTCTACCCTGGAGCCGATACCTAACGTGTTTTCCATAAATCGAAAATAGGATAAAATTGACAACTGATTTTCTGAAAGTTTTTTTCTATTTTTAGTTAAACTATATTTTATGAATTCCTATTATCATGGTTCTGAAGAACAACAATATGTAATCTATGCCGGTTTTTGGGCAAGGTTTTTTGCATACTTTATTGATGGTTTGATATTGGCGATACCCGGGTTTATTATCCGGTTTGTTGTAAATGATAGTCTTTTGGAGGGTAATCTGCTCTCCGCAACTATCACTTTTATTGTGGACTGGTTATATTTTGCATTACAGGAGTCTGGCTCTGCACAGGCTACATTGGGTAAAAGGATACTGGATATAAAAGTAACAGATATGGATGGTGGTCGCATTAGTTTTGGTCGGGCAACAGGCCGTTATTTCGGAAAGATTATTTCTGCAATAATTCTTATGATAGGTTTTATCATGGCTGCATTTGATGACAGAAAGCAGGCATTGCATGATAAGATGGCGGGTACTTTGGTGGTTTCTAGTAGTTCGTTTTAATACCTCTTTGCAGGTTCTTCTTCTAACAGGCGAATTGTATTCTCAATAGCTTTGTCAGACATCCAACTACCATGTCCGGGTATTACTGTTTTTATACCTGTTTTTGAGAAATGTTTATTCATCCTATTTACACTGATTGGCCACGCTGCCATATCTGCATCCTCGATATTGCCTATAGAACTGCTGAAACCACTTTTAATAAAGCATCCTCCATACAGGAATTGCTTTGACGGTATGTATAAGACAATGTTGTCTATTGTATGTCCCGATCCGGGGTAAAAAGCCTCTACCTCAATATTGCCACATTTGATGATGGTGTCGACTGAATAGAAAATATGCTTCGGTACACTATGACCATGTTTGGGAGCTTCTTCTGCTGTAAGTTGGTAACATAGGGTAGGAATATTGTTTTTGTGCATGGTATTGATGCTGCCTATCCGGTCAACATGAGCATGGGTTATTATGGCCATTAAAATATGCTTGCCCAGGCTATCCTGCACAAACGAGATCAATTCAGCTGCCTGTGCATCATCCCACGGTGTGTCAAATAGTATTGCATCATTACCTGATATCAGAACAACTGCGTTGGCGTCTACATTCTTATAGTTGCCGGCATCTCCATAGGAAGTATACAGGTAGATATTACTGTCTACAGGAGTGATCTTGATACTATATTGACACGAGACAGGTAATGCCACACATAATGAGAATATTAAAGAAAGGAGTATTCGCATGTACAAATATACTATTGATAAGTATTCCTGTTCTCCTGTAATGACCTCGACATCTCAATAATAAAGTCGTCCATTTCGCCAACTGACTCCCTGAAGAAACTCAGTAACTTGTTCATCTCATCCGTTGTTTTTACTTCGTCTACCAATTGCAGCAGGCCCAGCATTGATGCTACCGGGCGACGCAGTTTGTGCGATACATCAGACAGTAGTGTTTCAAGGGTAATGATGTATTTATCTTTTTCCAATTGAGCTTTATGGTGTGGTGAGCGGTCTTTTGAAAAAACAGTCACACCTAATATCTTATCCTCGTAGTTTTTCATAGGGAAGATATGTATCTGTGTCATGCCCCTGAACAGTGAGTCATCGCCAAACAGGTGTTCGATAGTTGAAGACTGGCCCATCAATGCTTTCTCAAAAAGCTCTTGCGCTATTCCCAGGTCTTCGCTGATATTGATGTATTCTGCCATACTATGGCCTGTTTCTATATCAACACCATATTTCTTTTTCATGGCTTGTTTATGAGCCTCGTTAAAGATGATATACTCCTGCTTTTTGTTCACTGAGAAAATAGAATCTTCGTAGTTATCAATGATGGAACGTAGTATACCCTGGTTGGTAAATAGTTTGTCTGTAACCTGTACTAACGGAGTGATATTCCTGTTGATGATCAGCACCTTCTCAGAGTCCAGGTAAAAGAAGCGGGCTTCATTATGTTTGGATTTATCTTCTACCTGTACAGTATAACGGTGTATCTGCAGTTTTTTGTTGACGATAGTACGCAGAATACATGCTTTGAAAGTATCCGATAATTTTGGTTCCAGTCCTATGTCATAAATGGTTTTGCCATTGTATGCTTCAGCAGGCAAGTAGTTGTCCTGATCATGATTATTCATTTTTACATCCAGGAATACTCCATTGCGGTCAACAACAAATACCTGGTCGGCAACGGCCTGTGCAAATGCTCTGGTGTATATCTCTTCCGTCAGGTTGAGATATGAATATGGTTCACTCTCTCTGTTCATTTAGTAAGGCGTTTTGGTTAGTCAGGCTTATAAAACTAAGCAATATCGCTTAGAATAAACAGGGTGATTTCACCCAGCCACATATTGCTGTGAATGAAGGTGTTAGGAACTGCGTTTTTTATTATGTCAAATAATGTTATTTTTAAACATTATTACGGGTAAGATAGTACAAATAATAATGCTTCCCTGGTTTGTTCCATTGACAAAAAATGGGAGCACTATGCTCCCATCTCTTCTACCAGGTCTTTTTCTACTCTAAGGTTCTCAATTATGTTTTTCTGCCTTTCAGGAGTATTCTTACCCATGTAATAGCTCAGTAATTTTTGTATTTGTGCTTCTTTGCCTAATAGTACAGGGTCTTTGTGCATATCTTCTCCTATAAATTGTGCAAACTCTTCAGGGCTTATCTCTCCAAGGCCTTTGAACCGTGTTATCTCTGGTTTAGTGCCCAGTTCTGCAATGGCTGCCTTACGCTCCTCATCGCTGTAGCAGTAAATGGTTTTCTGTTTGTTACGTACACGGAATAGTGGTGTCTGCAAAATGTACACATGTCCTGCTTTCACCAGGTCGGGGAAGAACTGCAGGAAGAAGGTCATGATCAGCAAACGTATATGCATGCCATCCACGTCAGCATCAGTTGCTATGATGATATTGTTATAACGCAAACCCTCCAGGCCCTCTTCTATATTTAATGCATGTTGCAGCAGGTTGAATTCCTCGTTTTCATACACGACCTTTTTGGTCAGCCCGAAACAGTTCAGCGGCTTACCTCTTAGGCTGAAAACAGCCTGTGTTTCCACATTGCGGCTTTTTGTGATACTACCGCTCGCTGAGTCACCCTCGGTAATAAATATGGTACTCTCGTTTTGCTTTTGTATAAATTCCTCTTTGTTCTTATTGGGAGGCTCAGCATTAAAGTGTATACGACAGTCGCGCAGTTTTTTATTGTGCAGGTTGGCCTTCTTGGCACGTTCATTGGCCAGTTTACGTATGCCCGATAACTCTTTACGCTCACGTTCGCTTTGCTCAATGCGTTTTTTCATCGCATCGGCTACTGTCGGGTTCTTGTGCAGGTAGTTATCCAACTCTTTCGAAAAGAAGTCCAATACGAATGATTTCATGGACTGTCCACCTTCTGCTATATATTGCGAACCTAGTTTTGTTTTTGTCTGCGATTCGAAAACAGGCTCCTGTACACGCACAGAGATAGCAGCACTGATACTTTGACGAATATCTGTAGCATCATAATCTTTTTTGTAAAAATCACGTATGGTCTTTACAAATGCCTCGCGGAAAGCCGCCTGGTGTGTACCTCCCTGTGTAGTATGTTGTCCGTTCACAAATGAGTATATATCCTCACCATAATCGTTGGTATGCGTTATAGCTACCTCTATATCCTCACCTTTCAGGTGTATGATAGGGTAGCGGTTCGTTTCCGGGTTGGTTTTATTCGTAAGCAGGTCCAGCAGGCCGTTCTTTGAAATATACAGTCGGTTGTTGAACTTGATCTGCAGGCCGGCATTCAGGTAGCAGTAGTTCCATATCTGGTTTTCGATATAGTCATTCAGAAAATGATATTTCTTGAAAACTGTATCATCAGGTATAAAGGTTACCAATGTCCCGTTTGGTTCCTCAGTCTTCTGTTCTTTGTGTTCTTTTACCAGTATACCCTTCTCAAATTCAGCCTCCTTCATTTTACCATCTCTGAAAGCCGATACCTTAAAGTAATTACTCAGGGCATTGACTGCTTTCGTACCCACACCATTCAACCCCACCGATTTCTGGAAGGCTTTGCTGTCATATTTGGCACCTGTATTTATCTTACTTACTACATCCACTACCTTACCCAGGGGTATGCCGCGGCCATAGTCGCGAACGGTAACAACACCCTTGTCCAGAGTTATTTCTATGCGCTTGCCAAACCCCATCGTATATTCATCTATACAATTGTCGGTTACCTCTTTCAGCAATATATATATACCATCGTCAGGGCTGCTCCCGTCTCCCAGCTTACCAATATACATGCCCGGGCGCAGGCGTATATGTTCTCTCCAGTCCAGCGACCGGATACTATCCTCGTTATACAGATTCGTGTTCTCTGACATATAACTATCTCTCGTTTTTACCAAAGTACAAAGAAACTAAAATATCCTTTTTTCAGACCTGTGATATGCCAGATGTGGATAAAGCTGCTCACAAGTGTGGTTATTTTATATCTGTCATAGCATAAAAAAACAGGAATACTTTTTGAATCCCTGTTTTCTATGCATTTCAAGCTGATATGAAGTGTTTCTCTTATCAGAATTTAAACCCAACTGTCAGTGCAAGGTTATTAAAGCTGTTCTTAATAGTTGCTTTAGGTACATCTATCACTTCGTTTGGATAAACTACGGCATATGGCTGTTCTTTAACAGTAGATGTAGAATGGTTGAAGCCAAGGTCGATAAATACGTCATCGAAACGGAAACCTACACCTGCTGAATAATTCATTGTTTCCGAGCCATTTGAAGCGGTCCTGTAAGGGTTGCCGTAATACCCGAAACCAAGACGCAGCATCAGCATGTCAAAACGTGCTTCACCACCAATGCGCAGGTTCGATGCTCCTTTGTACATACTTTTTATACCACTATTCACTTCGTTTTCGTAATAGTTATCAGTATTGTCAAAGTTGAATTTGGCAGATGCATAATCTACATATTCATAATCTACGCTGATGAAGCCATGCTTACCTATGATACCGGCTGCACTTAATACGGTCTTCCATGGAGTTATCAGTGAGTATTGATACTCATTGGTAGGTGCGTCTACCCGGCTATACGGGTTAGGGTCAGATGGATTAACTACTGATTTGAAATTTTCTGTGTTACTTACCAGCGACCTGTTTTGAACATCGGACAATGCAAAATAGGTGGGTGTATGGAATGCCGCACCTGCCCTGAAATTGTTTGTGAAATTATAAATGAACCCCAGCTTCATGTTAAGGCCTGTACCTGTTGTCTTCAACGACTCAGTATATTCAAAGTAGTCAAAATCATTGTCAGGGTTGCCGGATGCATCTTCTTCTCTCAGGGTCACATTTCGTATATATCTGAGTGAGGGAATGCCAATAGTTGCGCCCAGCATTAATTTTTCTTCGTAGTTGCCTCCAAATGAGAAGTTGACATCTGTTATCCCTCCTTTTTGTTCTACTTTGCGCATTTGGTTAAGACCTGTAGAGAAAGTCGGCGTTTTAGTATAACCAATACTGTCATTATAATCCAGCAGGAAGGCGTTATAACCCATACCTGCAAAAGTGGCCAGGTTGTTATAGTCGTCAGGATAGGCTATAGCATCCGCCAGGAATACTTCGCTGGCAGATGAGGTGTTATTAAAACCACTGTACACATGGTTACTACTAAAATCTGCTACACGGTTTACACCAAATCCGAATGATGCGGCTTTCCATTTACTTTTCTTATATCTTCTGCCTGTAGCAGCACTTGTAAATACTACGCCCAGGTTGTTGATGTTGAATCTGGTACTGTTATCTACAGTAGCGGCACCTGTATAAGTACTGTTGGTGCCATTCATTTTTAGCGATGGTGTAAATGTCAGTTCAGAAGACCTATATACTCCAATACCTGCAGGGTTGACACTTAAAGCAGAGAAATCGCCACCTATAGCACCCAAAGCACCACCAAAGCCAATTGAGCGGGCGGTACCTTGAGGGCTCAGCATTGAGTATCTCAAAGCGTCCGATTCATCCTGGGCTGAGGCCAGCCAAGCAAACCATGGGGCACCTATCATTATAGTCGTGAAAAGTAGATAACGCCTTATCATAAAAATCAGTTTAGTAGTTTGACCTGTAATGAGAACTGATGTTTAATCAGTAAAACAAATATCCGAAATCAAATACTACACCTATGTTAAAAAAAGAGCGGCACAGGAAAATGTTCCTGTGCCGCAGATATGTTTATATATTTTCTGAATTACCGTATTATCTGCCCCTGCTTCCACCACTGAAACCACCGCCACGGCTTCCGCCGCCGCTAAAGCCACCACCACGGCTACCACCGCCAAAACCACCGCTGCTATGCGAAGGGGAAGAATAACTCCTGGATGGTGTGCTGTTATAAGATGGCTCAGAACGTTGTTGAGAAGGCTGACTGTAATTATTAGATGGCTCGCTGGAAGGGCGGTTATATCCGTAGTTACTGCGCTGCGATTCAGACCTTGAACCTTGCGATGGTGAACCGTATCGTTCACTCCTGGAGCCCGATCCTCTTTCATTTGTGTTACTGTAGCTTCGGCCAATATTAGAAGAGCCCCTTTCGCTGTTCGAAATACTCCTGCGTTCATTTGCACTTGATGATGACGACGGTGCAATGTATCTTCCTGAATAGTTCCTGTTGGCGCTGGTGCCTGCATTGGCCTCCCTTAACTGTCCTCTTGATCCGTAACCGGTTGTCGAACGTCCGGAAGCTCTCAGACTGCCGGGATACCTGTTGATAGATGAACGTGGCCCGTAGCTGCGGTTGGAGTAACTCTTGCTACCATTATCATAAGCACCTGCATAATAACCGTTGTAAAAACCATTATAGTATCCGCCATAGTAGCCACCATATCCATAACCTCCGTAGCCCCAGTATGGTGAATACCAGCCACTATAATAACCGGGATAGCCAAATCCATAGCCCCAGTAGGGGTTGCCGTAATATCCATAGCCCATACCCCAGCCATAACCGAAGCCCCAACTGCTGCCATAATAGCCACCGCCATACCATGGGTTATACCAGAACGATGGACTATAAGCCCAATAGCTGGCGCCGAAATATGGATTATAAAAACGATTGATGCGGGTTGCATAGTTGTAGTCATCGTCGTCATAATCTATATACGTGCCTTCTCCCTGGTCGCCATCAGCAGTATTGTTTGCCTGGCGCTCCTCCGCCCGTTTGCGGCGTGCTGCGTCAATAGCATCCCTTTCTTTGGCTGCTTCATCCGCATCTTTAGCTGCATCATCAGCTGTATAGTATATATCATCCACCACTTTTTCGCCCTGCGCATAGCTATCCACATGGCCTAATGCCGCTATCAGCAATCCGGTTAAGAGAATATGTTTCATTGTATATATTTTAAACATGAAAACTACCTGTGTAAATTACTACTTTTGCCAAACCCAACCAATTAATTAACAGTACGAAAAGCACTAAAGACGCATTATGGGCGATAATTTAACATCTCGTAAACAGGACTACTCGCAGTGGTATAATGACTTGATAAAGCACGGAAACCTGGCAGAACATTCTGCTGTACGCGGTTGTATGGTCATAAAACCTTATGGATATGCATTGTGGGAAAACATGCGCGATCAACTGGACCGTATGTTCAAAGAAACAGGGCATCAGAACGCTTATTTCCCCTTATTTATACCCAAGAGCTTCCTCAGTAAAGAGGCAGCTCACGTTGAAGGATTCGCAAAAGAATGCGCCGTAGTAACACATTCACGCCTGATGAATGCGCCGGATGGCAGTGGTATTATTGTTGACCCTGAGTCTGAACTGGAAGAAGAACTGATCGTTCGCCCTACTTCAGAAACTATTATATGGAACACATATAAGAATTGGATACAGTCTTATCGCGACCTGCCTATACTTGTGAACCAGTGGGCAAACGTTGTGCGCTGGGAGATGCGTACCAGGCTGTTCCTGCGTACGGCGGAGTTTTTGTGGCAGGAAGGCCATACAGCTCATGCTACTAAAGAGGAGGCTATTGCTGAGACCAAACAAATGCTGGAGGTCTACGCTACTTTCGCAGAAGAGTATATGGCTATGCCGGTGATACGTGGTGTGAAAACCGAAAGTGAGCGTTTTGCAGGTGCGGAGGATACTTATTGTATCGAAGCGCTGATGCAGGATGGCAAAGCTTTGCAGGCAGGTACTTCTCACTTCCTCGGGCAGAATTTTGCAAAAGCTTTTGACGTGAAATTTGCAGACAAGGATAATAAGATGGAGTATGTATGGGCTACGTCATGGGGGGTGTCTACACGACTGATAGGGGCGTTGGTCATGGCCCATAGTGATGATGATGGATTGGTATTGCCACCCAGAATAGCACCGCTGCAGGTGGTTATTGTACCTATATTCAACAAAGACGCAGACGCAACAGAAAAGATAAAAGCAAAAGCAGCCGAACTGGTTCAGCAACTGAAAGCCAAAGGCATCAGCGTGAAGTTTGATGATGATGATTCGCGCCGCCCGGGCTGGAAATTTGCTGAATATGAGATGCGTGGCGTTCCGGTGCGTATTGCTTTGGGTGCTCGCGATATCGAAAATAACCAGGCTGAAGTGGCACGCAGGGACACTAAAGAAAAAGCATCTTACTCTTTAGATAATATTGTGGCAGATGTTGAGCAATTGCTGGAAGATATACAGACGAATATGTACCTCCGGGCGCTCACGTTCCGCAACGAGCATACTACGCGTGTAGATACCTGGGATGAGTTTGTAACAGTTCTGAATGAGAAAACAGGTTTTGTGGCAGCACACTGGGACGGAACAGCAGAAACGGAAGATAAAATAAAGGAAATGACCAAGGCAACGATACGTTGTATACCTCTTGATAACATCAAAGAGGAAGGAGCCTGCGTATTAACAGGTAAACCTTCAACACAAAGGGTCTTGTTTGCCAAGGCATATTAAAGTATTTTTATAAGCAAAAATATACAACCATGTTCGACCATTCAGAAGAACCTAAGGGTTTGATCGTTGATGAAACAGGTAGATCTCATATGCTGGAGCTGGGCAGGTGGGGACGCTTTATGGCAATTGCGTCGTTCATTATGATGGGACTCATGGTGCTCAAAGGGCTATTTGCAATGATAAGTATGGTTGCCTGGTCAGAAGGCTTCGGGCTGGGAGGTAGCTTTGCAGGGCCTTCCGTTTTTGTCATGTATTTACTCATGGCAGGGATCAATTTTTACCCTACCTATGCTTTGTATAAATACACATCGTTGATCAAACGTGCTACAATGCTGGAGGATCAGTACATGTTCAATGAAGCGTTCAGGTACCTGAAAAATGCATTTAAATACCTGGGTGTACTGCTTATTATTATCATATGCCTATACGCGCTGATATTTATTGTTGCAGGAATATCGGCAAGCGTGTTCAAGTCAATGTGATAGTACTTTAAGTTCAATTTTATCGCTGCTGATGGCGGGAGGTAACCATCCTGTAGCGATGTCAAGATACAATGCATACGACCCTTTCTTTTCGGGTACACGGAAAGAAAGGGTATATTTTTGCCCGTCATTCACCATACGGTTCAGCAGCAGGTAATGCTCGTTATGATCCGATATGAATTCGTCTTTTTGAAACAACATAGCATGCACCATGGGTAAGAGATCATTGTTAGCTTCAAGGTCAAAATCTTTGCTACCTGAATACACATTGAATTGTATACTGATCTCTTCTCCGGGATGCGCGGTTATCTTATTTATGGATGGTTGTATCCTGATGGTGGGAGATGACCTGAAGTTCTGAATGTAAGCATACTGAAAAACACCTTTCCCGGTTGCAAACGAATCCATATTCGGGCAGTCGAAATTAGGAATGATCATTACATCTTTGCCCTGTATTTGCAACTCATCTTTCCATATGTTATACTGGTTTTTCCTGCCCATCCTGTTGTTCAGCGATATGGCTTCATTACCTGTATAAAACTCGTACAAAGCTGCATACTGGTATTTATTCATAAATACAACAGGTTTGTCTCCTGCCTTTTCCTCAACAGCCTTAGCCCAGCTATGTGTGTGGTGCAGTTTGTTTTTTATATAAGCGAATACAGGTTTGTCTGGTAAAACATCATATACTATGTAAAAGCGAATAATGAATATCAGCACCAATGATATACCAAAAGTATAGCTTGTAAATCTCGGGAACCAGTCTTTATGCTCAATATGTTTATACCCCAGTACCAGGGCAGGTATCAACGCTATGGCCACCCAGTTGGCTTCAGCTCTTCCTTTAAAGGTCATGGCCAGGAAAAATACCAAAGTGCCAATGAGTATCGTTTTGAGCGTATGGTCAAATGTTGAGAGCCTGGTATTGGCTTTTATAGCATGCCATGCCAGTACTATACCTGCAACAGGACCGAATACCAGTAATACGGACAACAGGTAGTTCAGTGTATATTCAATATGATAGGTGCCACCCGAACGTTCGTACAAATGATACTTTAACGAAGGAAAGTCGTGGGCTATCTGCCACCTGATATGGGGTATGAACAGGTTTACGCTCAATAAGGCTATCAGCCAGAAGGTCTTTCGTTTTAGTAATGCCGGATTGGATAATACTGTAAAGCCTATCAGCAAAATGCCATGATATTTACTCAGTAATAACAGGGTAGCGTTCACGGCAAGAAGTATAGATACTATCCACCCATCAGTAGCCAGGTATTTTTTGTACAGGTACAGGAACGATGCACTAAAGAACAGCAAAGGCATATCCGGCAGAGCAAGAAAGCCTAAAAAATGAAATGCACCGATGGAGGCAAGTACTAAGTAGAAGCGCAACAGTTTCTGCGGGCGTACCAGCATCTCCATCAGGTAAAGGAACCCGATACTACTCAATACAAATAACAACCGTACACCTAACTCATTTTGAAACAACCGGTACCCAGGTTTTATCATGGCGGCTACAACTGGCGGATGGTCGAAATAGCCCCACTGCAGGTCTTGTGCATATTTCCAGTAATAAGCCTCATCTGCCAGCAACTCGGTAAAGTTGGCCTGCAGCAACGATATCACCAGCCACGACAGGTAAAAGCAGATACGTGTCAGCCTGTTATTATTCGGGGTATCGCCCATGTAGCGTTGTTGTCAGTTTAGTGTATAAAGGTATGTAACCCCTACCTAAACAATAAATGTGCCACAGTGACACCGTATAAATTATTCAAAACATAACAGAGATAATGATCCAGCTTAAATATTATATAACATAACCATAGGACAAGAACAGACCTACTGCTATGATTAAATATAAAGTTGCTCTTGGAACAGTAGCTTTATAGTAGGGGGCATTGTTTCCACGTCTCATTTTGATAGTTCCAATTAATGCAATCAATGAAAATAAAAGAATACTTATAAGTAAACTGAAAGAAGCTCCCGGCCAGTGCTGTATCTTGAAAATAATAGCAATGAAAAACAGATCCATGATAATGCCAGTTAGCGCGCCTAGGAATAAATATTTCGTTTTGATGTTTACGTATGCATCTTTCTTAAAAATACTCCGCAATTGGATGCCATTAAAAACAGCGAATCCTAAGCATAAATATAGTAGAATGAGTGACAGGAAAGAAAAAAGAAACATGGGGGCGAATAAACTTATGCTGAAAGGACGCAATAAGAATGACAGGATAAAAATAATGACCAGTATGGATTCAACTTTTTTCATAGAGCAAAAAATAGCCGGACAATTTCGTCCGGCTAACAAAATAGCTATTATTCTCAATTAGTTATTCAGTATGATTGTGGTGATAACATAAACACTACCATACTATTTAACCAAGATAACCATAGGTTTGATATCTACAGGCGTTTTACAGCCATCGCATATCGCCTGTATATCTGTGATGAATATTCGGTCACCTACGGCTACAGTAATATCTTCGCTTTTTAAGGCTTCCACTATATCGTTGTCACTTTTAATAAACTCGCCTTTCAGATCCCTGCTGCTTTTTGAAACTACGCCGATAGCGTATTTCGTAATGGTGTATTTTTTGTCTTTGGAATATATATACAGGTGAGCATCTTTTTCCAACTCAGGTATCGTTATTTCATAGCTGGCCTTTTCTGTACTTTCATAAGTGTATTTGCCAAACTTGCATGTTATAGGGTTGTCATTACTTTCAGCAAAACTTGCTGATGGTAATAGCACGAGTATTGCCATAAAAATTTTCAGGTAATTCATAATTCGGATTTTGTTTATATGAAGATATGAAAAAAGCGGCACTGGAATATAGTGCCGCTTAAAATATTATTTCCGGATCTGTTTTAGTCCTTAAGTATCGTCCTGCTGATTACGATCTTCTGTACCTCGCTGGTACCCTCGTATATCTGCGTGATCTTAGCATCGCGCATCAGGCGTTCTACGTGGAATTCTTTCACATAACCATAACCACCGTGTATCTGTACCGCTTCACTGGTTACCCACTGTGCTATTTCAGACGCGTATAATTTGGCCGTAGCTGCTGCCAGCGTATAATCCTTGCCCTGGTCTTTGGTCCATGCTGCTTTAATGCACAGCAGGCGGGCAGCTTCAATAGCAGTAGCCATATCTGCCAGCTTAAAGGCTATAGCCTGGTGGTTAGATATCTCTGTGCCGAATGCCTTACGCTCTTTCGAATATTTCAGCGCCAGTTCATAAGCACCGCTGGCAATACCCAATGCCTGTGCGGCAATACCTATGCGGCCACCTGCCAGTATCTTCATCGCAAACGAGAAACCGAAGCCATCTTCACCTATACGGTTCTCTTTAGGCACTTTCACATCCTGGAACATGATGCTGTGCGTGTCACTACCGCGTATACCCAGCTTGTTCTCTTTGGCACCTACGGTTACACCCGGCCAGTCTTTATGTACTATAAAGGCGTTAATACCTTTGTGCTTCTTTTCAGGGTATGTCTGCGCGATAACAATGTAGTAAGACGCGCTGTTACCGTTGGTGATCCAGTTCTTGGTACCGTTCAGCAGGTAGTGGTCACCTTTATCTTCTGCGGTAGTACGTTGAGATGTTGCATCAGAACCTGCTTCAGGCTCACTCAGCAAAAACGCACCCAGTTTCTGGCCACTGGCCAGTTCTGTCAGGTATTTTTGTTTTTGTTCTTCGTTGGCATAGGTTTCAAGTCCCCAGCACACTAATGAGTTGTTCACACTCATACATACAGAAGTAGAAGCGTCTATTTTAGATATCTCTTCCATAGCCAGTACATAAGAGACACTATCCATGCCCGATCCGCCATATTTAGGATCCACCATCATACCCAGGAAACCCAGTTCGCCCAGCTCTTTTATTTGCTCGGCAGGGAATTTCTGGTGTTCATCACGCTCAATAACACCGGGCAGCAGTTTGTTCTGCGCAAAGTCGCGTGCAGCTAACTGTACCGCTTTTTGTTCTTCTGTAAGTTCGAAATTCATATTTTAAAAATACTGTAATTGTAATGCAAAAATGTGCTGCAAAGGTAACTTATTAGCCGTATTTATTCAACATATATGTATAAATGTGTAGGTGTGTCGTCAAGGCTTGTATTCCCGCTTCAGTAGTGAGTAGCAGGCCGAATCCTCTATCAGCCCGTTTTTGTAATAGTGTTCTCTCATCAGCCCCTCGTAAGTAAAGCCAAGGCTTTTCAGCAATCTTATGGATGGCTCGTTGGCAGGACTGGCAAAAGCCTCTATCCGGTTCAATTCCATTTTTTCAAACCCATAGGCTACTATCGCTTTTGCAGCTTCTGTCATGAACCCCTTATTCTTTACCTCATCATTGTTCAGCGCATAACCAAACTCTGCTTTGGCATGGTCGGTATACCACTTATGAAATCCGCATTGGCCTATGGTTATCCCTGTCGCTTTATCTACCATAGTAAAGCGCCTGAAAGTAAAGTAATAGCTGCTCACTCCCTGCATGAAACGTTCTTTTTCTGCCATCAGTTCTTTAACTGTGCTGTGACCGAAGAATTTCATGATCGCATCATCATCATAATGGCTCATGATGTATTCATGCACTTTCGGGGTTATTTCATTCAGTACCAGCCGTTCTGTTTCTATTGTGTTTATCTGCTGCTGCATTTTATTAATTAGTGTATATGTAAAATAAAAAAAGAGGGCCATAATAGCCCTCTTGTACAATTTTGAATATTGTTACCGGCTATTGCCACCATCCATGTTCAGGCCATTGATACGAGAATGGATATACAGACAAGGATAAATTCAATGCGGTTTTGGCTGTCAATGAATAACCATTTTGTCCGTATGGGCCACTGTATGCATCGCCCGGGTTCAGGTAGGTAGGTCCCCCGAAAAACAGGAAGCATCTCAGTTTCATCATGACACCAACCCTCTGACCGTATTCAAATTTCAGGTACGGCATATAGCCAAGTGTAACGTTGTCTGCCTTGCCCCTGAAAATCAGTTGTATCGGGCTCCTGTAGGGGCCGGTAAAGGCAATGAGCGGCGACACGCCGCCACCAAAACCTGCTGACCATTTGTAGTTATAACTGGGCATGGCTTCTCCTCCCAGTTTCAGGTCAAGGCCTATAGGCAATCCCATCTGTACTGTAAAGTCTGTGCGTTCATGGTTTTTTAGCGTGGGCCGGTAAGAAAATCCGCTGTCCAGCTCTTCCCACGACATCATGTTGTAGTTAAACTCATAGGTAAAGGCCAGTCCTACCACATCAGTTCTGAAGTTGGTAAGTCGGAAATAGTTGCCGATCGAAAAACCATAACCACCCAGCGTACGTACCGATCTTGTTTCCGGATTGTCTATTTTTATCAGACTACCGTCTATGGGTGAATAGTACTCATCTGCTTTGCGCTGCTGGGCAAAGCCGTTATAGAAAGAATAGCCTATTTCTATTTTGCGCAGGAACATGGGCGATTTGTACAGTATCTGTTGTGCTGAGGAATCTTTTACTGATAAGAGGCACAGTAACAGTATTAACGGGATAAACAGGTGTTTGATTCGCATATGTTGATAGTTTCGTACAACAATATATTTACTATTGGTTAAATATGCAATATTTACAACTTTGAAACTCATTAATTTTCTATTGTGGAATAACTGATTTATTGCATCTTTAATACAGGAATAAGCGCCCGGTTTGGAAAGAAAAAAAACACATACCGACGAAGAATTACTCAGCCTGTACAGCAGTTCCAAAGACAATCGCTGGCTGGGTATCCTTTTGCAGCGCTATACGGTGCTGTTGCTGGGTGTGGGGCTCAAATACCTTAGAGATAAAGAACAGGCTACGGATGCAGTACAGCAGGTGTTTCTGAAAGCGCTGGTAGCCTTGCCCGACGATGTCCAGAATTTCAAAGGATGGCTGTATATACTCATGCGCAATCATTGCCTGCAACTATTGCGCGATAAAAGATACGTACACGGCGATGACGTATTGCGGCAACAGCAGGCACACCTTCTGCCCGATAAAGAATTGTTGCACAAACAAGAGCGGGAAATAGAACAGATGAAACATGCCATAACAGAGCTGGACGAAGGCCAGCAGGTATGTATCAGGATGTTCTACTTAGAAAAAAAGACCTATCAGCAGATTATGGACGAAAAAGGATATAGCTTTATGCAGGTGAAAAGCTACATCCAGAACGGTAAAAGAAAATTAAAGACCATACTGGCAGACAAGAAATGAGTACGCCCGACAACATATCGCGATCCGGCAATTTGCCCAAAGATAAGCTGATGGCTTACCTAGAGGGCAGGTTAAGCCCGGCTGATCAGCGCGAGATAGAGGCCTTGCTGGCAGAAGAGGGTATGGACAGCGATGCATTGGAAGGCCTGAAAGAAATACCGATTGAGGAAACGCAGCAATTAGCTGACCGTATCAACTACAGGCTGCAGCACGAACTCAGGAAAAAACGCAGAAGCCACAAGACCCATTTTACAGATAATAAGTGGAGTTGGTTGGCCATATTCATCATACTCATTCTTTGTGTTCTGGCATACTTGGTTCTGAAAATGATGTGATCAATGTATTAGCATAGTCTTAGCTTTACAGGTCGTACCTTTACAGGCAAATGCCTGTGTTATGAAGTCTCTTTTCTTGTTTTTGTCCACTTTGATCGTGTTGTCGGCTTCCTGTACCAATACAGAACGAACTGCAAATACACTGCTCAGTACCTCGCTACTGGAAACAGATACTTATTCGATAGACATCTCTAAAGATAATTCTATCATTAGCAAAAAGGGGGCTATTATCACCATACCTGCAGGAGCAATAGAAAGCGATTCGCAGTTTGTTACTATTGAGTTGAAAGAGGCTTTCTCTATGAAGGACATTGTGAGGGCCGGGCTCACTACGCAGAGCAATGGCCTGCCACTAAGTAGTGGGGGAATGATATATATCAACACAGTTCAGTCTGCCGCTATAAGAAAACCCATCAGGATATATATTCCTACAGATCGTCAGCGCATGGATATGAAGGCTTTTGTAGGTTCAGCAGACAACCTGACAAATATCAACTGGCGCAATGCCGTTCCTGTAAGCGATACACCAAGGCAGTTGCTGGAAACAGGGGGACAACTTTTTACACAGAATTGTGCTTCTTGTCACAACCCCTATAAGAGTGCTACAGGGCCTGCGTTAGCAGGTATCACCTCTCGTCGCAATAAAGAATGGTTGTATGCATTTACCCGCAACTCTGCACAACTAATAGCATCGGGTGATGTTATGGCCAATACTCTTTATAACATTTGGGGCAAAACTGCCATGACAGCCTTTCCCAACCTGTCTGATAAAGAACTGGATTTGCTCTATGCTTATCTTGATAACATGGAATATAATGGGGAGGTAGAAATTGCCGACAAGTGCTATGATAGTTGCATGGCGCTGATGCGCGATCGTAAATTTCGGGCACCTGTTACAGATACAGCTTCTTATAATAACTTCAATACGGTATCGGTTGGCAATATGGTCGTTCCTCCTTACAACGGACTGGGCTATTACAGCTTTGCCATAACTGCTGTTGGTTGGTACAATGTAGATATTGTAACAAAAGGCCTGCCCGGGTTTGAGGAAAGTACGCTTACTGCAACGGTTACAGGCGGCGAAGATCTGGCACTACATGTTTACCTCGTTCTGCCATCAGAAAAAATGTTCCTTGTGGGTGGGCTTGTAAAGGGGCAGCAAAATGGTTACGCTTTTTTTACTGACGACAGTAAGATATTATTACCCCATGGCAGGCAGGCATTTATACTGGCTATGGTCGAAAAAGACGGACAGGTTTTATATGGCCAAGTAGAATTTACCACGGCGGTAGCACAAACCCCGGCATTGGCACTGCAGGCGATGACAAAAGACGCATTTAATACGGCAATAGAAGCACTGAATTTTGATGGGGTAGGAGTGTCGGACCTGTCAAGTGATAATAACGTGATCACAAGTTCTACGGTCAACGAAACGGAAAGCCGGGAAACAGGAAACCTACATGCAACCGGTTGTGATTGCCCTACGTACAAATAATACTGTGATGGCCTCATAATGTTACTTAATAGGAGGTTTTTTATATAACATTTCATTGGCATTATGATAATGATGTATATTTAGGTGACGCTTATGTTTGAGTGTTACCTCCAAAATAAACTGATATGGCCCAAACTTTCTCAAAGGCTTTTATGCCTTTATTGATCATGGCAATGTTCTCATTTAACCCTGTTTTTGCACAATGGTCTTATTTGGGTAGCCAGGGATTTTCAGATGGATTTGCGTGGAATACCCAAGTTGCTATAGATACAGGTGGTCTGCCTTATGTTGCTTTTGTTGACCATGTAAGACAGGACAAAGTTACAGTTATGAAACACCTTGGTAATGCATGGGTAAATGTAGGTATACCTGGTTTTTCAGATTCATTCACAAAAACTCCTGTATTGGCACTTAGTCAGGATGGTAAGCCTTACGTAGTTTATACTTGTTATGGAAAGATCGGTCAGATCTTTGTCGAAAGATTTAATGGAATTAAATGGGAAAGTGTAGGTAATTCTCCGGTTGGCATACCTGGGGAGGACCCTGTTATTGCATTTGGTAGTGGACAAACGCCATATGTTGCATACAAGGATCCATGGCAAAACTCAGCTTACCTAACCGTTATGAAATACGACGGCACTAATTGGGTTACAGTGGGTTCTCCAAGATTCTCTCTGTCAATACCAGAGTATGTTTCTATGACTATTGATAAAAAAGGAACCCCATATGTTGCATATGTTGATCTGGGTAAGCCGCATGAAGTTACGGTGATGAAATTTGATGGTACTGACTGGGTTGCAGTTGATACTGCAGGAATTTCTGCTGGTAAGGCATATTATGTTTCTCTCGCACTGGGTCCTGATGGTACACCCTATGTTGGATATAAAGATGTGGCTAATAATAATAAAGCTACTGTTTTGAAGTACAACGGTGCACATTGGGTTTCAGTAGGGAAACCAGGTTTTTCAAAAGGAGAAATATATTATTCATCTTTGGTAGTAGATGAGAATGGTACACCTTATTTTGGTTGTCAGGGATGGACAACCAGGGCAACTGTCTATAAATATGACGGTAAAGATTGGGTACTGGTAGGTGTTGACGGTTTTTCCGCAGGTAATGCAGAGCATACATCGTTAGCTTTAGATAAGTATGGTACTCTTATCATGGCATATAAAGACACTAAAGTATCTGATAAGATCAGCTCGATGATATACTATTGTGCGTATAGTGTACCTGATGTGCCGATATGTAGCGTCTTGAACGATACAATATCAGGCTTTAATACTATTGTTTGGAGTAATAATGGCAATGCATATGTAGACTCATATTTTGTTTATAGGGAGAACAATGGCAGTTACAAACTCATTGCCTCCTTAGCCAAAACATTAGCAAGCCAATTTGTGGATGTTACTGCCAAACCTACGCTTAATAGTTACAGTTACAAGCTTGCAGTTAAGGATAAATGCTGGAGATATTCAGATACCGCATCATTTGTAGCTCATAAAACAATAAGACTATCTTTTGATTATTTGTCGGGCAATAAAGGTACTATTTCATGGAATGCATATGATGGTATATCTGTGTTGTATTATGTTGTAATGCGCAGCACAGATAATGGGGCATTTATTGCCATTGATACGGTCTTTGGTGGATTGTCTCCATCTTATACATATGTAGACAAAAATGTACCGGTCGGCATTAATATATATAGAATTGATGTTCCTTTAAACAGTGGTTGTGATGCAGGTTCCGGAATTATCTATGATAAAATTACATCAAATAAAGTAACAGCTTGGACAACTGGTGTCAATATTGTACAGGGACGATCACAGAATATTACATTACAGCCTAATCCCGCTAAAAACAATGTAAAAGTTCTTTTTAATAAGGTAGGATTCAAGCTACAACTCCGGGTAATAGATGTATTAGGTAAGGTTGTGTTTAAAGAAGAAATAAACGGTATGTCGGGACAACATACTATTCCACTCAATGATATCCCCTCAGGTTTGTATGTTGTCGAACTGCAAGGCGAAAATGTACGATCCTCACAAAAATTACTAAAAGAGTAGTTCCCCTTAGAGTTGCAGTCAACAGGAATGCAATTATTTATGGTTGTTTATTACAGCAAAATTACATATATTTGTAAAGTGCAAACAGTTATTATTCCATTAAAAGTTCTTTGTAAAATAGGTGGCGAGAATGAGGTTTTTGTTAAGTAAGTCAATTGTCTATCCCCTAAGTTGTTGATTGTCAATTGTAATATATGATGCTCGGGAAATACGTTTTTACTTAACAATACTTAACGAATACTCATAAAGTGCTGATAGTCAGATTGGTGTGTGGTTTTGGGCGAAAGATGTTAAAGAAGAAATAATAAAAAACAGCTTCTCCCTTCTGGTAGGTCAGGAGGGTAAAAAAGCCGTACCTTGCACACGCTGAAAGTCATTTGTATATGGAGTTAGCAGGAAAGAAGATAATATTAGCCATAACCGGCAGCATTGCAGCCTACAAAACCCCCGTCCTGGTCAGGCAACTGATAAAGGCAGGGGCAGAAGTTCGGGTGATCATGACCTCATCTGCCGGTGTATTTGTCAGCCCCTTGTCATTGGAAACAGTTTCCAGGCATCCTGTTTACAGCAGCATCAGCGATGGTTCGCAGTGGAACAACCACGTAGAGCTGGGCCGCTGGGCAGATGTAATGCTCATAGCGCCTTGCAGTGCCAATACCCTGGCCAAATTTGCACGCGGCCTGTGCGATAACCTGGTTTGTGCAGTGTATCTTTCTGCTACCTGCCCGGTACTCATTGCCCCGGCTATGGACGAAGATATGTGGTTGCATCCCGCAACAAAACGTAATATTCAGAAGGTGCAGTCGTATGGAAATACCATAATACCGGTGGTACATGGCGAGCTGGCCAGCGGGCTGGTAGGCCAGGGCCGTATGGCTGAAACGGAAGACATGGTAAAATTTGTAGTCCGTTTTTTAGATGAAAGGGGCAAACAGCCACTCAAGGGCCGAAAAGCCCTGGTAACGGCTGGGCCCACCTACGAGCGCCTTGACCCCGTGCGTTTTATCGGCAACTTCTCTACTGGTAAAATGGGAGCAGCTATAGCCGAGGAGCTGGCTGATAAGGGAGCGCAGGTATTGTTGGTGCTCGGGCCATCCAGCGTAGAGGTGAAACATGCTAATGTGCAGGTGAAAAGGGTAGAGAGTGCAGAGCAGATGCATGATGCTTGTGTGAATGTGTTTGAGGAGGTGGATATAGCGGTTATGTCTGCCGCGGTGGCAGACTATAAGCCGGAAGAAGTGGCAGGAGAGAAAATAAAAAAGCAGGATGGAGCGTTAGATATAAAGCTGGGCAAGACAAAAGACATACTTGCTGAGCTGGGTAAAAAGAAAAAAGTGGGACAATTATTGGTAGGCTTTGCACTGGAAACGAATAATGAAGAGGCACATGCCCGCGAAAAACTGGAGCGCAAAAATGCTGACTTTATAGTGCTCAATTCCCTGAACGATGAAGGGGCGGGTTTTGGACACGACACAAATAAAGTAACCCTCATAGGCAGGGACGGTTTTAAAAAGGATTTACCTTTAATGACCAAAAAAGAAGTGGCGCACGCAGTAGTGCAACACATCATTGATCTGCGATATGCTGAAACGACTGTTTAACATATTACTGTTCATAGGGCTGGCAACAAATGTGTCGGCACAGGAGCTTAACTGCACTGTTAAGGTCATGGCCGATGGTATATCCGGCCAAGGACAGGATAAGGAAACCTTCCGCAATATGCAACTTGCTATTACGGAGTTTATGAATAACCGCAAGTGGACAGATGAACAGTTCGGCCCGCAGGAGAAAATAAACTGTAACATCCTGATAAATGTAACCCAGACACTGCAGGGTGTACAGAACGGTTTTTCAGCCACGCTAACAATTCAGTCTTCAAGGCCGGTATACAACACCAGCTATATGAGCCAAATGGTGAAGCATGTAGACAAGGAGGTACAGTTCAGCTACAACCAGTTCTCACCGCTGGAGTTCAATGATAATCGCGTGGCGGGTAATAATGTCTATGTATCTAATCTGCCGGCTATTCTGGCCTATTATGCCTACCTGGTCATTGGTTTCGATTTTGACAGCTTCTCACCCAAAGGCGGCGAACCATACTTTAAAAAAGCGCAGAACATCGTAAATAATGCGCCTGAACAGGGTAAGACCATCACTGGTTGGAAAGCAGTAGAGGGTAACCACAATCGTTATTGGATAGTAGATCAGGTACTGAACCCCAGGTTTCAGGCACTGCGCTCAGTTATGTACTCTATGCACAGAGAAGCACTGGATAATATGTACCTGAAACCGGAAGAATCGCAAAAGATCATCCTGAACAGCATCAACTCATTAAGCCAACTACAGAAAGAGAATCCCGGCTCTGTATTGCTGCAGTTCTTCTTCAATGCAAAGAGCGACGAATTTGCGAGCGTAATAGCACAGCAACCTGAAGCAAACAGGGGGTTGTATGTAACAATGATATCGCAGATAGATGTACCCAACGTACAGAAATATAACAGCTTGCTGAAATGAGGAGAATATTGCTGAGTATAATAGGTTGTATGCTGCTGACAACAGCCTGTAAGGACGAGGAGTTAAAGCACTTGTCCCGGGATAAGATGACGACGCTGCTTACCGACCTGCATATAGCCGAAGTATATAGTACTATGGTAAATGACAGCACGCACAAGTCGCTGAACAAGAATACAGATTCCCTGGCTTATTATTATAAGTCAATACTTGCGCATCACAATGTCAGTATGCACGAATTGCAGGAAAGTATGCAGTGGTATGGCCAGCACCCGTCCGAACTGGATTCTGTCTATATTACTATGCTGAATGAACTAAGTACAATGGAAGGCCTGCAGCATGCAGGTGAGTAGCTTATTGCAGCAGGTTCAGCGCCTCACGGATGCGTTTGACAGCTTCCTGCAGCTTCTCCATAGAGGTAGCAAACGACAGGCGTATACAATCGCTATTGCCAAATGCTGAGCCCATTACCGTACTTACATTGGCTTTGTATAGCAGGTACATGCTCAGGTCTTCATCATTACTGATGGTGGTCACTCCGTCAGATTTGCCAAAGAAGGCACTAACATCAGGGAACAGGTAAAAGGCGCCCTGCGGGCAATTAAGCTTCATCCCTTTGATGTCTTTCAGTTCATTATACAAGAAGTCACGACGCTCTTTGAAAGCTTTGGTCATCTCGAAAGTGGGTTGCATATCGCCAAGAAGTGCTGTGATGGCCGCACGCTCTGTTATTGAGTTGGCGCCCGAGGTAAACTGACCCTGGAGCTTTTCGCATGCCTGTACCAGCTCTTTAGGACCTGCCAAATACCCTAACCTCCATCCGGTCATGGCAAAACCTTTAGACATCCCATTTACCACGATCACGCGGTCTTTCAGCTCTTCAAATTGTCCTATACTTTCGTGTTTCCCTGAGTAGTTAATATATTCATATATCTCATCACTGATAATAGCACAGTTGGGAAATCGCTTGAATATCTCAGCCAGTCCCGCAAGTTCTTCCTTAGAATAAACACTCCCGGTAGGGTTGCAGGGAGATGAGAATATGAACAGCTTACTTTTATCGCTGATATGTTGTTCCAGTTGTGAAGGGGTAAGCTTAAAGTCATTCTCAATTGTACATGGAATATAAACGGGAGTCCCTTCGGCCAACTGTGCTAATGCACCGTACGTTACCCAGTATGGGGTAGGGATGATCACTTCGTCTCCCGGGTCAACAATACTCAATATTGCGTTGGCCAACGATTGCTTCGCACCTGTAGATACAATGATTTGGTCAGGGGTATAATCCAGGTTATTGTCTCTTTTCAGTTTGGTGCAGATAGCTTCGCGCAGATCGAGATATCCGGCTACAGGGGTGTATTTGGTATAACCCTCTTCCATAGCGGTGGTTGCAGCGTCACAGATGTATTCCGGGGTATTAAAGTCCGGTTCTCCCAGGCTAAGGTCTATGATGTCAATTCCTTTGGCTCTTAATTCCCGGCCTAGTTTAGCCATTTTTATGGTCTGCGGTTCTACTACCCGGTTCAGTCTCTGCGCTAGTTGCATGTCTATAAAATATTATCCGACAGCAAATGTACTAAACATATGCTGTCGGAGTTCTGTAAATGGTCTTTGCTTAAATACTTGCTACGTTAGACGTATGCGAGAATGCATTGGTGAAGAAGTTGAGGTACAAAGCCAGCAGGATAATAAGGCCTATCACAACGCTCAGGAAAACGATCGTTTTCTTGTAGCCATTGTTAATGGTCCGCATTCTGTGCAATTCACTTACGTTGTTCAATGTGTTCTCCGTACGCGAAAAGGCTGTTTCTCCTTTTACAATGTAGTCGTAGGCACCATATTTCATGCTGTCCACTGCTACTTCAAGAGAGTCCTGGCCCGACAGCATAATAACCTGTGTTTCGGGATATCCTTCTTTTATCTTTTTCAGGATATCAACGCCGTTTTGCGCTTCTGGTTTGTGAGCGCTCAGGTGATAATCCAGCACAACTATTTCCGGATGCAGGTGCATATTGGCAAGTGCATCTTCACCGTTATCAAAGGTTTTTATCTCGTATAGGAAACGCTCAGCGATATAATCTTTCAGCATTTCGTTTTGAATCGGCTCGTCATCTACCAGGAAGATGTACCGACTATTATTTTGTGCCATATGCTCAGGAGTTCAATTTCGTAGAAAAATAGAAAAAATATTTAAAACCCCAAAGCAACCCGGGGGAATATGCTTAATAATCAGTTAGTAGCAGAAAGACCATTTTATTCGCTTTTCAGTTCAACAAAGGCTTTTTCGCATACTTTATGCAACTGTTCTATCAGGCGGGGTAACCGTTCAAAGTGAGCCTGTTCCCCAGCTGTCTGCTCTATCAGGAAGATATTGCTAATATCTTCTTTTACCCCCATGTATGACAATTGAGGTTTCATGGAGTGTGCTGCTATCTTGATAGCGGGATAGTCCTTATTCTTCAGGCCTTCGTCAATATTGTTCAGTAGTCTGGGCCCATTTTCCAGGAACATACCTTTGTACTTCTGTATTTTTTCGACATTACCACCAGTGAATTGTGTCAGGAATCGCATATCTGTCACCTTTTCAGGTAGTGGTTTCAGCACATTGTCTTGTACTGCCGTTGTGTTTGGCTGTACCTGCTGTTGCTTGTCAGGACTGCTGATATGTTCCATTACAGTGGCCATTTTCAACAAGAGTTCGTCTGGTTGAAATGGTTTGGATACATAAGCGTTCATGCCTATGTCAAAATATTTCTGCACATCCTCCATCAGCACATTGGCAGTCATGGCAATGATCTTTACTTTGTTCAGTGGTTCCGGCAGGTCTTTGCGGATTCGTTTTGTAGCCTCTACACCATCCATCACAGGCATTTGTATATCCATAAGCACTATATCATAAATGCCTGTTTTTACCTTTTCAACCGCCAGTTGTCCATTTACAGCAACATCTATGTGTATGCCTGGCAGTAACTCTTTCAGAGTATCTTCTGCCACCATTCTATTGAATTCATTATCCTCAGCCAACAGTAGTTTAAGTCTTGCCAGTTTCTGTTTCTTACTGTCGTCTATTATTGGCGTGTCTTCTACCGGAACCTGGTTAGCTGATTCTGTGAGCGGGATGATTACTGTAAATTTTGTGCCTTTCCCCAGTTCACTTTCCACACTTATCTCGCCGTTCATCAGGCCAACTAATTGTTTGGAAATGGTCAGCCCCAGTCCGGTACCGCCAAATTTGCGTGCAATATCTGTTCCTGCCTGTGTAAAGCTTTCAAATATCTGTCCTACATAATCAGGCGAGATACCGATACCGGTATCTTCTACATCAAATCTTATCCAGTATTTATTGCCCTCGCGTTTGTTAACAGATGCAGAAACTGAAACGGAACCTTTTTCTGTGAACTTGACCGCATTACCGGCCAGGTTGATGAGTACCTGGTTGATACGCGTCGGGTCGCCAATTAAGCGGATTGGGATATGCTCGTCTACAGAGACTTTGAATTCAAGCCCCTTCTCTTCTGCCTTGAACAACAATATGTCCTTCATGCTGCCTATAAGCTCAGTCATCACAAAATCTGTATCCTCTATTACTATCTTGCCCGCTTCTATTTTTGACAGGTCGAGGATATCGTTGATGATGACCAACAGATTATCTGCTGATTGCTGGATAGCTTTAAGGTATCTTTTTTGGTCATCCCTGGGGTCTTTGTCCATCAGGAGGCGGGTCATGCCAACAATGGCATTCATTGGTGTGCGTATCTCGTGGCTCATATTGGCCATGAACTGTTGTTTCAGTTCAGCTGTACGTTCTGCCACCTCTTTCTCTTTTTGAGAAAGTTCTATTTTTTGCCTTATCTGCAGATTGCGCAGTTTGTTCAGCGTTGTCTGCTGGAATATTTCTTCTTTAAGTTGTTCATAGGCTTTAAGATGATAGAATGCACTCGGGATGTTACCCATTTTATCATACAATACTGAAAGCGTTTCGTGCAGGCTCATCACGTCATGTTTGCGCAGGTAGTCCTCAGCCATTTCAAAAGCCTTGTTCAGGTAGAACAGCGCCTGCCTGAAATCACCTTCGTCCATCTGTATCTTACCCAGGTAATAGTTGCATATGATCTGAACTTCCGCATTCTCCAGTTCTACAGCTTCCTTCTGGGCCTGTTCCAGGCTTTCTTTAGCTTTTTCAAAGTCATTCAGGCGGTAATGTACTTTGCCCACACCGCTCAGCGCTATGATGTATGCCGATGACTCTTGTTCTGCACTTTGCAGGTTCTTTTCAAAATACTGCATGGCTTCTTCGTATTCCTCTCGCTTGAAGTAGATGTTGCCTAGTACATTATAAGTAGTAGTTACCCTGTTGGCATCGTGTGCCTTCTCAAATATAGGCAGGCAACGCAGTGCATAATCCAGGGCACTGTCAAAATCGTTCAGGTCGTATAGTAGTTGGGCTATACTTGTCAGGTTTACAGAAGTAGCTACCTCATCGCCCAAAGCTTCATTGATTACCAGTGCTTCTTCAAAGTAATTCAATGCACGTGCAAAATCACCGGTCTCCCTGTATATGTTACCGAAATTATTCAGTACCCTGGCTTCCAGCTTTTTGTCTTTTATGTGTTTGGCTATTGCCTGTGCTTTGTGCAGTTCTGCCAACCCGTCATCGTAATCGCCTTGAAGGCCATAGCAGGAGCCTTTCAGGTTATGCCCACGGCCCTGGCCGCGCGGGTAGCCAATGTTTACAGATTTCTCAATGATCTCATCTGCCATTTTCATTGCCTCGTCCTGGTCAGTATTTCTCATTTCCAGGGCCATGGTCACCAAAAGGTCTATACGCGAACGTTCGTCCTTGATGGTATCATATTCTTTCAGCAGTTGTTGGTATTTTTGAGCATCCATATAGCAGCCTTCTTCCTGTAAAAATAAAAACCCCTTGCTGTTGTGCAAGGGGCGCTATGAATATTGTGAAGATATTATTATCCGTTTACTTCCATGCGTTTATAATCCTGGTGGCCTGGATCTTCGTAGCTCAGGAACGTCGCGCAGAAATGGCCTATCAGCGATAAACCCCATGCAGCAGTGGTCCATGCAGGCCATGGGTAAGCCCAACCTTCAACACCTTTATCGTACAGCATCCAAGTAGCTGCAGTAACTATTGCAAATACAACTGTGTGAATGTAGAATATTTGCTTTTGTTTGCCTGTTGGCTTTAATTTTGCTGGCATGTATCTAATAATTTGTTGCAAATATATAGACCTGTGGCGATAAAATGAAATTTTAAGATCACCTTACTTATGCACAGATATTAGTATTGTTGTTATTTGATCTCGTTCATAGCTGCCTCCAGCACATCATCTATACCCATTGCCAGGCGCACTTTATCTACACGCACAACTCTGTCAGGTGGTATCCCATTCTCATAGTTATTGCCACTTGTATCCAGGGTTTGTGTTATGGAGCAGCGATATGTCCAGCCGTTGGGAAGCTGACCTCCATTGGGCAATCCTAATCCGCCGCCCGTGGTGTCGCCTATTACTACCATATTGTCAATAGACTTGGCTATGAGTGTAAAAAAGGAACCGGAGCTATATGTCCCCCTGTCTGTTAACACCACTATTTTTTTCAGGTATTTGATGGCTGATTCAGATGGGGCAAGATCTGATCGTTCCATTTCGCCAAACTCGTTGTGTCCCGGCCCTGTTTTGCCTCTTGACTGATATACAAAAGTTGACTTATTGATGAACCTGCTGAGAATGGTGTAGGCATCATTGACTACACCACCTCCATTTTGCCTGATATCAAATATCAACCCTTTGGTGTCTTTATACCTATTTAATATATAATCCAGTTGCACATTATCAACCGTGCCAGGAAATGATGGGAAACGTATATAGCCGATCTCTTTGTTGCGCAGAAAATCATGCATGAACGGACCGGTAATTACCCTGTCGGTACCGATGTAATTTTCAAGTATTACCCGGTCGTCTATATTGTCTGGTCCCAGTAATTCTATGTCGTATACTGAAATATTGAAAGGGGATATCAGGTTTACATGCCCGTCGCGCAACTCATTCAACATGGCACCCATTACATTGAATAGTTCGTCCTCGCTCATGCCTGAATATACCTTTGCCGCGTATTTGGTACGAATAGTATTCCAGTCAACATTTTTGGTATCGAAGTAGGCATAGCGGATGTCCACCTGCTCCCATAGGTAGTCGAAGTTAGCCATAGGGTCAGTTGATGTTCCCTTCTTTTTAAATATGGCTTTCTCACAGGAAGCGCATAGTAGTAGTATAGATATGATTGTTATCAGCCTGTTCATTATTGTTTGTTTTTATTCAGGTGAAACAATAAGGAGAACTCGAGTATGTGGTTGGCTACCTCAAAACGGTTAAAGTTCTTACCCACTGCATATGCGTCCCAGAAATAGGATACCCGGTACATATTTCCATTTTGCATCTGGCGGGTATATGCCAGCTCTGAACAGAAACGTATGCCTGAAAATGACTTCACTTCATATCCATTGAATATAGGGAACGTGTTCAGGCTTTCGTTACCGATATAGGCATACCCGTTGCGTACAGAGTTGTTCATTACCGGTAGATTGAGCTGGTAAGAGAACAATGTGACCATAGGCTTAAGTTTGTACTTAATAAAAAGGAATTTTTTATTGATAACCTCCTTTCGTTCAAAACGGCGGGATACTTTACCTGACAGGAAGAAGGTACTGAATGCCTCGTAGCCAATACCTGCATTCATCAGGTCATCATTGATACGTACGTCCATATTCACGTCATACATGCCTCCCAGTTTTACATTCCACTTTTCGTTAGATAATCTTCTGAGCTGGTACAGCCTATAATAGTTCAGATACAAAACATATTGCGTAGCCTTTGATTTTACATCAATACCATCCGTTTTTTTATACCTGTAGTTGCCTTGGTTGAAACGTACAGTGAACTTGTTTTCCCGCGCTGTATCCATTTTCAGCCATGCAAGCGAGTAGTTGAACAATATTCCTTTGTAAGTAATGGGGGAGGTGGCAAAGTCGCGCATGCTGCCCTTGTTCAGTCCAAGGCCTGTCTGGATGTATTTTGCCCGGCCATGCCTTATTTGTTTTCTGCTCAGGCCATCAGTTTCCTGCCCATGTACTTGTGCATGCAATATGGTTAAGCATACCAGTATCAATAATATCCTGTTCTTCATTAAATAGAATGAAAGATGAATGTAGAAGACCAAAAGTAATATAAAACCCTGCACAAAAGGCAGGGTTTTATATTCTTATATTATGAATATTATTATTCCAGTATCTCTTTAATAGCATTCAGCACCCACGGCCAGTGCTTATCAGAGTTTTCATGCATTTGTTGTGTAGGACTGTTCTACTGTTCTGCTGTTAGTATGGTTCCGCCGTTGCCAGGTGTTATGGTGTAGGTAACTAAGGCATAATTTTCAGGAATATCTTCCACACCGCTCATAGAGCTCCAATAGGTGTGTTTCAGTAGTCTTTCCGGTTCTGCTTCCAGTATTTCTCCGCCGTCATTGTATTTATGTCCTTCGTACTCGCCGGTATATGAGAGTTTGCTCCCTTTCTGCCAGTCGCAAGTGGTTTCTGTACCAAACATGTACTCCCTGATAAGGTCTTTATCCGTCAGTGCTCTCCATACATCAGCGGGTGTAGCGTTTATTGTAATGCTGTGTTTTATGTGCCTGTACATATCCTGTATTTTATAGCTGTGAAAATAATCAAATAACAACAGCCCGCATGAAGCGGGCTGTTGTATCAATATTAATAAACTGCAATTACACAGCTTGCTTCTCTGCTTCCCATGTGCTGCGGCCTTCGCCCGGTATCACATGTTTTTCGCTGTGGTACGATGAGCGTACCAGCGGGCCACTCTCTACATAGTCCAGCCCTATTTTATACCCTGCTTCGCGATATTCAGCAAATTCATCAGGATGAACGAAACGTACAACGGGCAGGTGTTTCTGCGTAGGTTGCAGGTACTGTCCTAAGGTTACTACATCACAGCCATTATCTTTCAGGTCCTGTAGTGTTTGTATTACTTCATCTTTTTCTTCGCCCAGCCCCAGCATGATGCCGCTTTTGGTGCGCATGCCACCGTCTTTCAGCCTGCGTATCACCTCTAAGCTGCGGCGGTATTTAGCCTGTATACGCACCTTGCGGGTCATGCGTTCTACTGTTTCTACATTGTGTGATACTACTTCTGGTGCTACTTCAATAATGCGCTCCAGGTTCTCCCACTGCCCGCGGAAGTCAGGTATCAGCGTTTCCAGCGTAGTTTCCGGGTTCAGCGCGCGAACAGCTTTTATGGTATTAGCCCAGATTATAGAGCCGCCGTCTTTCAGTTCGTCCCTATCTACCGATGTGATAACAGCATGTTTCACCTGCATCAGGTGAATAGCCTCTGCCACACGCTGTGGTTCATCCCAGTCTACAGCTTCGGGGCGGCCTGTGGCCACCGCACAAAATCCGCACGAACGGGTACATATATTACCCAATATCATGAAAGTAGCCGTACCTGCACCCCAGCATTCTCCCATATTTGGGCAGTTGCCGCTTTCGCAGATGGTATGTAATTTATGATTGTCTACCAGGTTGCGTACATGACGGTACTCTTCACCTATAGGTAGTTTTACGCGCAACCAGTTTGGTTTTTTTACGCGTGTTTGTGTCGTATCTATGTTATTAATAACCGGTAATTCCTGCATAACGCTGCAAAGTTACTTCTTTTGTGCCCAACGTTTGCCAACCTGGAATGACATATATGCATTTACGAAATATGGAACGGCATTTTGGTTAGCCATCAATTGTATGGCACGGCTGTACATATTAGCGCTGATGCCTGTTTCAACCGCTAATTTTGAAGTTTTAGTTGGCGCAAAGTCAAAGTGGAGGCCTGTCTTTACCTGGATACCGGGAACTATCTTTGTTTCGCCCAGTCCTTGTCCGAAGCCTGAACTACCCACGATAAATTGCTGAGCTAAGAAATCTTCTTTAGTGTCATCATTATAACTTATAGTCTTTTGCACTAAAGAACCGTTTTGGTTTACGTATGCGTCAATATAATAGGGTTTTTCCAATCCGATCGATAATGCACCGAGGTACACCCAGTGTATTGACATGGCACGAGGTTCAACATCGTTATTGATAAATGACTTTCCTGCTATCAGTTTGCGTTTTCCGTAGCCTATGTTCAGCGTGTAAAAATTGCTGATCTTACCATATACAAACGGTTTAGCAGCCTCAACTGCGCTGCTTATCGTGTTGCTACGCTTGATCTCCATGGGGTGTTTCTTCTCGCTGAATTCTACCTGCCAGAAATTAAGGTCGTAATAGTAGTCAGTAGTTCTGTCTGTATTCTTTACTTTTCCCCTGTCCATGAAAAGGCTCCAGCCGTCCGTATTCATCCTCAGTCCGAAGCTTACTTCCTGTTTAATAGGTTTGGGCCTTTTCTTTCTTACCGGTACCGCTATAGAGTCCCTGTCTGTGACCTGGGCAAATGCCACATCTGTGACTAAAAGCGTGGTCAGCAAAAAGATAGATATACAGAAATATTTTTTCATCATTTGTAGGTGCGATTCTATTGCTGCATGGAGCCTCCGGCCCGCACACATGTCCTTTTGTCTTTTAAAGTAAGTAAATTTAGACTAAATTATCTACATGACATCGAAACTTATTTATAAAGGCGACCTGAGAACACTGGCAACCCACTCATTATCAGGTACCACTATCGAAACAGATGCTCCACCTGATAATAATGGAAAAGGAGAACGTTTCTCTCCAACAGACCTGGTAGCTACGGCAATGGCAGCCTGCATGTGCACGCTGATGGGTATAGCCGCACGTACGCATAATATTAATATTGATGGTATTGAATGTGAAATAGAGAAAATAATGGCTTCCCACCCGCGCCGCATTAGCGAGGTGAAGGTGGCAATGCATTTCCCTAAGGATATTACCTACACTGATAAGGAAAAGAAAATTCTGGAACTGGCCGCTCTGACTTGCCCGGTTATAGAAAGCCTGCATCCCGACCTGAAGAAAACGGTGACTTTCGACTGGCTATGATTTGACGATGCTTAGTCCTATGGCGCAGTTAAGACAACGTTTTTTACTACAGTAGTTATTGTATAGTTGTATCTGCGCCTGCGATTGGGAGGCATTGGCAGGAGGCCAGTTGTTGTTTGTCCAGGTGTCAATGATGTGGTTGCGCTCCGCAGGTAGTTCATCCAGCAATTTTAAAGCTATTTCCTGCTCTGCTTCTGTAGATTGCTGGCTTGCATACAGGAATTTTATAGGGGCAATGGTATTGATGATGATATTCTGAATGGACGACTTGCCCAGGTTCTTCTTGCTGTCCTTTTCTGCCGCTTCACCAAAGTTGTAATGTGTTTCCCAGTAATGTCCTGCACGCACATCAAACAAGGGCTGAATCTCCTGTACAGTGCTTTTTTCAATGATGACTGAGAACAGGTGTACCGACTTATGTATCAGGGCCGCAAACTGTGCAATGCGTATGGTAGGGAAGTTGGCGGGGCGCAGCCGCATGTACTTCCAGCTATGTGCCGGTATTGGTGTCAGTTTGTATTTTTTGCGCAGGTAATCATATTCTGTTTTCAGTGCACTGGGATAAACATCATCTTCAATATTTTCCAGCATACCTGCCTGTCCGTACAGCAGTGCTTCTACCTGCAAAAGGTTTTCCCTGTGTTTCGCCAATATGTTCAAAGGCAGTGACCTTGCCAGTGCGAGAAAAGCATCTGCATTCACTTTAAATCCAAAGTTAGCAGCCAGCCGCCAGTAGAGCAGGCTGCTCCAGTCCCCTGCCGATTCGTCCAGCAGTTCCTGCCAGGTGCCCAGCTTTTCTTCCCAGCGTTCGGCAAGCAATCGTGTCAGCCAGCTGTATTTGATAATGTCTTTTACATCTGCGAGGTGATTAGCGCAAGGCAGGTCGCTTTTTGCATACGACAGGTATTCGTACTTAGCGATAACGTCCTGAGATACATAAGGAGCAATGCATAATACTGGTGTATTGGCAGGGCCTGCATCCGCATCATGCTCATGCACAATGTGCAACACGATGTTTTTATAGGCCTCATCACCTTCGTGGCCGTGTTTCTCCCAGTCGCTGCTGCGCACGTGTATTTCCACATGCCCGGCAAGGGTGGTGTTACCCACTTTTATTTTAGCCTCTAGGAAGTCAGGACCGGCATCCGTATTATACCTGCCGGGGTGCACCACGGTTATGGGTTCACCCTGTATGGTTTTCAGTTCTGTTGGCGAATAAAGGCTGTATTGCCAGATGGTATGTAATAGACGTTCCTGCATGGTTACAGGATGAAGTTACAAATAAGCTGCCATTTGTTGTTGATAGTCTGCGGCGGCTTCGCCTGCTTTTTCTGCAAAGTCGGTTCCGTTGCTTACATATATTACTCCGCGCGATACATTGATCAGTATGCCCGCATCGTTGTTCATAGCGTTGCTGCAAACGGTAGCTACATCGCCACCTTGTGCGCCAACACCCGGCACCAGGAAGAAATGCTCAGGCAACAAACTGCGCACATGTTGCAGTTGTTCTTTTCTCGTAGCGCCTATCACGAACATTGTATTGTCAGGAGAACCCCAGCTCGCGACGGTCTTCAGCACTTTTTCATACACCAGTTCATTTCCACTTGGTTGCAGCTGAAAATCAGCACTGCCTTTATTAGAGGTGAGTCCCAGCACTATTGCCCAATGACCGTCAAATTGCATGAAAGGTTTCACGCTGTCTTCGCCCATATAAGGCGCTACTGTAACACTATCAAAAGGATAGGTGTGGAAGAATGTTTTGGCGTATTGCTCTGCCGTATTGCCAATGTCGCCGCGTTTAGCGTCAGCTATAGTAAATATATCTTTGGGAATATATGCCAATGTCTTTTGCATGCTCTCCCAACCCTTTATGCCCTGCGCTTCGTAAAAAGCGGTATTCAACTTATAGGCGACAGTATAGTCTTTTGTCGCATCTATTATAGCCTTGTTGAAGGCAAATGCCGGGTCGGGCTCAGACACCAGGTGTTGTGGTATCTTCGTCAGGTCGGTATCCAACCCGACACATAATACTGATTTCTTATCCCTGATTGTTTGTATTAAAGCAGCTCTGTTCATTGGTGCAAAAATAACCTGATTATTGATACTTACCTGTTTTGTCTTCTATGGCCATGTCTTTTTCGTTGCTGCGGTGCAGTTTCATATTCACCAGCAGGTTTTTGGCTCCGGCTGCATAACATGCTTCCTGCATATCGTTTACCAGTTGCATTACCGTTTCGTATGGGCCCTCAATAACAGTTTCAAAAGGGCATACTACATATTTCAGTCCAGACTGCTGCACTTTGGCAATGGCAGCATCTATCGTACTATATGCTTGTTCTTTATCCATATGCAGGGGCAGTATCTGTATCGCGAGATTTACGTTGTAGCTCATCATTTACATGTTTAGGCTGCAAATGTAGCTTGGATATGTCCGGTTACAAAAAACTACCCATAAGCCCGTGTTAAGAAAACTTAAGCTTATATAGATAAATACTTTTTTGTAGCTACATCAATCATGGTTATTTTCGCACATATCCATCAAAAAAGTACATATTATGAAATACATCACTCTTGCACTATTATTATTAACAGGCGTTGCAACTACATCATTTGCACAAGGCCTGAAATTACCTGCGCTTAGTCCTACAGCTAAGATCACGCAGGCATTCTCTACTTCTGAAATTACCATTGATTACAGTCGTCCTTCTATGCGCGGCCGTAAAATATTCGGCGGGCTGGTAGCATATGGCGAGGTATGGCGTACCGGTGCCAACGCTGCTACAAAAGTTATGTTTGGTGAAGATGTAAATGTAGGTGGCGTAGATGTTAAGGCAGGTACGTACGCTTTATACACTGTACCTAATGTTAATGAATGGGAGGTTATCCTGAATAAAGGTGTCGGCAACTGGGGTACCGGCGGTTACACTACCGATGATGACGTGGCACGTTTCAAAGTGAAACCAACCAAATTCAACAATGCTGCGGAAACTTTCACTATTACAATAGATGATATCACTTTCAATAGCTGTGACATCACTTTGAAATGGGAGAACACTAAAGTGGTGATACCTGTTAAAGCGAACAACGCAGACCGTATTGCAAAAGACATTACTAAAGCAGTTGAAGAACCAAATATTCCTTACTACCAGGCAGCATCTTACTACAACGAAACAGGCCAGAACCTGGACAAAGCACTGGAGTATGTGAACAAGGCTTTGGAAACACGCCAGGATGCATTCTGGATGTGGAACCTGAAAGCAAGGATCGCCCAGCAGTTAGGCAAAAAAGACATTGCTATCGAAGCTGCAAACAAAGCGATAGAAGTGTCAAAAGGAAGTGCTTACGAGGCAGAACAGAAACGCAACAACGAGGCGATCATCAAAGCAATGTCTGCTAAAAAATAAAACAATTCATAAGTATATATATTTACACCCACAGCCACACACTGTGGGTGTCTTATTTTAAACAGGTTATGAAAAGATCAATATTCAGCATTTTATTATTGGCGTTACCCTTATTCACCTTAGCACAGCAGCTACGTCCTGCTACGTCGGCACAGATATATCACGAGCTGAACCAGCTGAAAAGTTTAACAAACGTACTATACCTGGCGGCTCATCCTGATGATGAGAACACACGCATGTTGGCGTGGTTGGTTAACGACCAGCATATACCTACTGCATATCTCTCGCTTACACGCGGCGATGGCGGGCAGAATATCCTCGGTCCGCAGTTAGGCCCGGCGTTGGGTTTAATACGCACGCACGAGCTGTTGGAGGCTCGTAAGCTGGATGGCGGTGCCGGGCAGTATTTTACGCGCGCTGTAGATTTCGGTTTCTCAAAAACATCAGACGAGACATTCAAACATTGGGACGAAGAAAGGTTGACCGGAGATGTGGTTTGGGTAATGAGGCAGTTTCGCCCCGATGTCATAATATGTCGTTTTCCGCCGGATGAAAGGGCCGGTCACGGACAGCACGCCGCCTCTGCTATAGTAGGGCATAAGGCGTTTAATGCTGCAGGTAGTGCAGATAGCTTTAAGGAGCAATTCAAATATGTAAAGCCATGGCAACCCAAACGCATATTCTTTAACGCTTACCGGTTTGGCGATAGGAATACTACCAGTGAAGACCAGTTCAAACTGGATGTGGGACAGTATAACAGCCTGTTGGGTATGGGCTATGGAGAACTGGCAGGTATCAGCCGCAGCATCCACCGCAGCCAGGGGGCAGGTACCCGTAGTGTGCCGGGCGTGCAGACCGAATACCTGGCACTGGTAGATGGTGAACCTGCAACTAACTCAATTTTCGACGGCATAGATATTACATGGGGACGTATTGGCCGAAAAGATATTGGGGAGAAAATAGAGAAGATCATCAAAGCTTATGATTTTACACATCCCGAAAAAAGCCTGCCTGCGCTGTTAGCATTGTACAAGGAGGTGAAAGACATTCCGGATAACGATTGGAAATACCGCAAGATGAAAGACCTGGAGGCAGTGATATTACATGCATCGGGTTTCATGGCTGAGATAGTAACAGACAAGCCTGAAGTGACAAGAGGAGAGATGGTACCTTTTTCAATTAATGTTATCGCTCGTAGCAAAGATGTGAAAATAAAACTACTGGATATCAAATGCCTGGAAACGGATACCGTGTGTTATATGTTTTTGCCTTTTGATGAACTGGTAACCTTTAAGCGGAGTATAAGGATACCCGGTGATGCCTCATATACCGAGCCATATTGGTTATCACAACCACAAACACAAGATGCTTTCTACCCGATACCCGACCCCGCGCAATTGGGCATGCCTGAAACACCGAACGAACTGACAGCTACCACACGTGTCCAGGTGGGCGATGAAACTTTCCTGGTCGAAATTCCATTATCTTATAAAACAACCGACCCTACACATGGCGACGTTGTGGAGCAATTACGTGTTGTGCCTGAAATAACGTTAGATTTTACTTCGGGTATGTACTTAATGGCTGATAACGGGGATATACAAACAACCGTACATATACATACAGAAAAAGATCTTAAAGGTGCTTCTCTGGTTGTGTCAAATGCGGTGATAAGCGGTATGGTAAGAAATATTGATCTTGCTGCAGGCAAAGACACTACGATAACTGTTACTATTGCATCAGACCATACCAGTGGCAGGCCTGATGATAAAGAGGTTGAGTTGTATGCAAGTGTAATAGATGGCAAAAAAATGTACGACAAACAACAACACACTAACAAATACGAACACTTGCCAACTTTGCAATACTACACACAACCGCATGCAAAAGTATTGATGAAAGCATGGGAATGTAAGGCGAAGAACATTGCCTATATAGAGGGTGTAGGCGATGATGTGAGTGAGATACTCAGGTTTGCCGGTATGAAGGTTGATGTGTTGAAGAATGAAGATATAACTGCAGCTAATCTTGCAAAATATGACGCAGTGCTGGTAGGTATTCGAGCCATAAATGTAAACGAACAAGCACCTGTCTGGATGCCCAAACTAATGAAGTATGTTGAAAATGGTGGTACACTGGTCATGCAGTACAATACCAACCACAGCCTGAATACCAAAGACATCGGCCCTTATCAGTTTTCGTTATCGCGCGACCGTGTAACGGAAGAGGATGCAGAAGTGACCATATTGAATAAAGAGGACAGGTTGCTGAACTATCCTAACAAGATAACTAAAGCAGACTTTGACAACTGGGTACAGGAACGTGGATTGTATTTCGCAGATAAGTGGGATGAGCACTACAAACCATTGTTCAGTATGCATGATGCCGGCGAGGAACCGTCTAAGGGAAGTACTTTATATACTAAATATGGCAAAGGTTATTACATATACACACCGTTGTCATTTTTCAGGCAGTTGCCTGCAGGTAATGTGGGTGCTATTAAATTATTGTGCAATTTTTTGTCGGCGGGTAAGTAGATTTACTAAACACAGATAATATCTGATGAATACAGAACCTGTACAAAACTGGAACAAATGGTACATAGCTGTGCTGGCAGTATTGCTGGTGCAGATAGTTCTGTATTATTGGTTCACGCAACACTGGGCATGAGTATAATTGACTGGATAGTATTGTTGGCGACACTTTCAGGCATCATATTATATGGTGTTTATAAAAGTCGTAACCTGCATGGTTCAGCTTCATACCTGCTGGCCGATAAGAATATGCCCTGGTATATTGTATTGTTGGGTATCATGGCCACACAAGCCAGTGCTATTACATTTATTTCGGCACCGGGGCAGGCATATACCGATGGTATGCGCTTTGTGCAATATTACTTCGGCCTGCCCATAGCTATGATCGTTATCAGTGTCAGCTTCATACCTATCTTTCGCAAACTGAATGTGTACACCGCCTATCAATACCTGGAAAACCGTTTCGATCAACGTACACGTGTGCTCACTTCAGTATTGTTCCTGTTGTCTCGCGTGTTGTCTACAGGTATCAGTATATATGCGCCGTCTATTATCCTGTCCTCCATCATGGGGTGGAACATATACCTGACCAATACGATCATGGGCGGGTTATTGCTGGTTTATACTTATAGTGGTGGTGCCAAAGCGGTAGCGCATACCCAGAAGCTGCAATTTCTTATTATTCTTACCTCTATGGCTATAGCCGGTTTTATGGTCGTTCAGCAATTGCCGGATGGTTTAAGTATGAGTGATGCATTGTATGTGGCGGGCAAGTCCGGAAAGTTGAACGTAATTACTACAGACTTTAGCTGGGATGATAAATACAATATCTGGAGTGGTATCATAGGAGGGTTCTTTCTTGCGCTGTCATATTTTGGTACAGACCAGAGCCAGGTGGGGCGGTATATATCGGGCAAGAACCTCAGGGAGAGCCGTATGGGGTTGCTCATGAATGGTATGGTCAAAATTCCCATGCAGTTTTCTATCTTGCTGATAGGCGCTTTATTGTTTGCCTTTTATAGTTTCCAGTATGCACCGGTTTACTTCAATCAGCAGGCCTATGGCAAACTGAAAGAGAAAGACCCGCAGGCTGTTGAACGCATTGAAACGGAATACACTAAACTGCGCTCTACATACGAACAACAGGCAAAGGCCATTGCCGCCAACAGGAATAATAACGAAACGCTTGTGGCAGACTTTAAAGCGACACAACAACAAATAACCGTTTTACGTGATTCCGTTCGCGAGCATATCAATCGCGCTGCCCCCGCTTCCGATAATGGAGATACCAATTATATCTTCCTGTATTTTGTGAAACACAACTTGCCCAAAGGGCTTATTGGTTTATTGTTCGCTATCATATTCCTGGCGTCATGGGGGTCAATATCCGCCGCGCTTAATTCGCTGGCATCATCATCTATGATGGATATACAGCTGCTGAATAACAAGCAGGAACTCTCAGAAGCGCAACAGGTCCGTTTGGGCAGGCTGCACACCCTTTTCTGGGGGCTGTTCAGCATCGGGGTGGCAATGTTCGCTACGCAAATGGGCTCGCTTATCGAAGCTGTGAATGTACTTGGCTCCTTGTTCTACGGTACCATTCTTGGCATCTTCCTCGTGGCTTTTTATATGAAAAGAATAGGAGGGAAGGCCGTATTCTATGCCGCAATAATAGCCGAGGTATTGGTTGTTATTATCTATGCTATGAACTGGGTCTCTTTCCTCTGGCTGAATGTGATAGGCGCGGCACTGGTCATGCTGATAGCTTTATTGATTCCCGGAAGAAACACTAAGCTGTCTTAGGTACTACTCAGGGAAATACTCACAACTCACCCTGTTGAACTTATAGCTGTATTCTCCGTCTTCAGGGATGTAGGGTTGCCCGTCTTTACTCACAGCTGTTGGCTTTTGTAGTAAGGCATTTTTCGTCATTTTGAATGACACAGGTATTTTATAAAACTGCTTGTCTTTTATAAACGTCCAGTCAGCAGTAATAATACCATCTTTGATGGTTCCGTTAAGGTCTCCCTGTGCGGGTGGCTCGCCAAAGGTGAGGTATTTTAATATACCGGTCACCTTATCTCCCTGCTGTATGATACGTACTGCATTAATATTCCTGTTTTCATCTCCTTCCGTCAGTACGTAACACAAAGTGTCAGGAGCGGGCATTGTTTTTTCTTCTTTTGCAGCTTCCTCAAATATCGCATCGGCGAGGGTGTCTTTGGGCTCGGCAACCGCTTCGGTTACTTCGGTATTAGTTTCAGTGTCTTTGGAATGATTCTCCTCGCCCGCATTGCATGAGGTAAACATCAGTATAGCCGGTATCAAAAGAAAGTGCTTCATGATGCTAAAATAAGTATTTGCACAGACATTTGGCCCGGCCGCAAATTTCTGCAACTTAAGGTTAATATCCTGCATGCTGATTATTCGTTGAGATTTGCTATTTTGACAATGTATCATGGCATTAAGTATTTTCTGGTTTTCGGTATGTGTGCTGGCAATATTATACGCGGGCACAAAACTTTCTTATTACGGCGATAAGCTGGCCGACATTATGGGCTGGGGCAAAATGTGGATGGGTATGATACTCATGGCCGGGGTCACTTCATTGCCGGAGTTGGTTACCGGTGTCAGCTCTATACAACTGGTCGACTCGCCGAACCTTGCCGTAGGTAACGTGATAGGTAGCTGCGCTTTCAATATACTGATACTCTCCCTGCTGGATGTCTCATTTCCCAAACAACCACCCATAACATATGTAGCACAAACAGGCCATGTGATAGCTGCTGCGTTCGGAGTAGTGTTGTTGTGCGTGGTGTCTTTTTCTATCATACAGCCGGGTTTGTTCGGGCATATAGGCTGGGTTGGTGGTGATAGTTTAGTTTTCATATTCATTTACTTTTTTGCCATCAGGGCGGTGTATAATTACGAGAAACGTCCGAAGAAAGATGAGGCGGTTGCTACGGCTTCTGAAGAGGTGGTGAACTACAGCAAAACCTTCATCATCAGCCGCTACCTGTTCTTTGCGCTGGTGGTAGTGGTGGCGGCCATTTTCCTGCCATACTATGGCGACGATGTAGCTAAATACGCCGGTATAAGCGAAGGCTTTTTCGGTACCGTGTTCCTTGCGTTCTCTACCTCTCTGCCCGAGATAGTAGTGAGCGTGATGGCCGTGCGCCAGCGCTCTATTGATATGGCGGTAGGCAATGTCCTGGGTAGTAATGTGTTCAACATTTTTGTACTGGCCATAAATGATATAGTATATACCAAAGGCCCGCTGATGGAACATATAGAACCCACATTGATGATACCCGCCCTGGGCAGCATACTCATTACTACCATTGGTATCATAGGGCTGGTGTACAAAAGCAAGTTCAAGTGGGTGATGGCTGTGGATTCGTTTTTCATACTGGTGGTTTATATACTCATGATGCGGGTGATGTTGCTATCTGGTGGATGATGTTTTAGATATTGGATAATAGTTTTTTGTTTTCACTTTTGACTTTTTACTTATCATAGATATTGTCCCGTATAGCTTTCTTTTACGTCTTTCAAGCCTTTGGGTACGCCTGAGTAGAGGATGTGCCCCCCGCCGGCACCACCTTCGGGGCCTATGTCTATGATATGGTCAGCGCTTTTTATTACGTCCGTATTGTGCTCAATTACTATGATGCTGTGCCCCTGTTCTATTAACGCATCGAAGGACGAGAGTAGTTTTTTGATGTCGTGGAAATGCAGGCCCGTTGTCGGCTCGTCAAAGATGAAAAGTATCTTATCCTTGCTGTTGCCCTTGCCTAAGAAGGAAGCCAGTTTTACACGTTGCGCCTCGCCACCACTCAGGGTATTGCTGCTTTGCCCCAACTTCACATAACCCAGCCCCACATCGCTGAGGGGCTGCATGGCTTTTACTATTTTATCTTCTCCTGCAAAGAAAGCCAGTGCTTCGTCCACGCTCATCTCCAGCACATCATACACGTTCTTTTCGCGGAAGGTTACTTCCAGTACCTCATCTTTAAAACGTTTGCCCTTGCAGCTTTCGCATACCAGGTGCACGTCCGCAAGAAACTGCATCTCCACTACCACCTCGCCGTCGCCCTTACAGGTATCGCAGCGGCCGCCGTCTGTATTGAAGGAGAAATGCTTGTCTTTAAATCCACGCATTTTAGACAAAGGCTGTTTGGTGAACAGTTTCCTTATCTCGTCCCACGCCTTGATGTAGGTAACGGGGTTGCTGCGCGACGATTTGCCTATCGGGTTCTGGTCTACCATTTCTACATGGGTGATGCGGTCAATATCGCCGCCCAGGTATTTGTGCAGACCCGGCCTGTCCGTCCCTTCGCCAAAGTGTTTTTGCAGGGCGGGGTAGAGGGTCTGTTTTACCAATGTTGTTTTGCCGCTACCACTTACGCCCGTTACCACGCACAATACATTCAGCGGAAAACTTGCGTCTACATTCTTCAGGTTGTGCTGACGGCAGCCCTCCAGTTGTATATGCCCTTTGGGTTTGCGCAACACTTTGGGCACGTCTATTTTCATAATGCCTCCCAGGTACTTGCCCGTCAGGCTGTGCTCGTTGGCCACTATCTCGTCAAAGTTGCCCTCGGCTACTACCTCGCCACCCAGGTGGCTGGCCAGCGGACCCATATCTATGATGTGGTCGGCCTCGCGCATCATCAGTTCGTCGTGTTCTACCACCACTACCGTGTTGCCCAGGTCGCGCAGGTTTTTGAGTACTTTTATCAGTCTTTCCGTATCGCGGCTGTGCAGGCCAATGCTCGGCTCGTCCAGTATATACAGCGAGTCGGTCAGGTTGCTGCCCAGGAATTTTGTCAGTTGTATCCGCTGGCTTTCTCCACCACTCAGCGTATTGGCCAGGCGGTTGAGGGTTAAATATCCTAAGCCCACATCCAGCAAAGTCTTCAGTCGCTGGTTGATCTCTATGAGTATCCTGTAGGCAATTTTACTGTCGTGTTCGTTCAGTTCCAGTTGGTCAAACCACTCACTCAGGTTGGTTGCGGGCAGGTGCATCAGGTCGGTGATGGTCGTATTGTCCACCTTTACATATTGCGCGTCCTTACGCAGCCTTGTGCCCTTACAGGTAGGGCATGTGGTGCGGCCGCGATAGCGCGCCTGCATCACACGGTATTGCACCTTATACAGGTTCTGCTCTACCATGGTAAAGAAATCGCGGATGCCGCTTACCTTATCATTACCCTCCCACAGCAGGTCCAGTTCCTTCTGGTTCAGGTCCGATATGGCCTTGTGTATAGGAAAGTCGTACTTCGTGGCTGTGCGAACGAACGCGTGTTGCCATTCCGCCATCTTCTCGCCACGCCAGCAGGCTACCGCACCTTCGTGCACGCTCAGGCTCTTGTCGGGTATCACCAGGTCTTCGTCCACGCCCAGCACCATGCCGAAGCCCTCACACTCGGGGCAGGCACCATATGGATTGTTGAACGAGAACAGGTTGGGGGTAGGCTCTTCAAACACCATACCATCGGCCTCAAACCTGTTGTTGAAATTCTTTATCTCGCCGCCGTTCAGCTCCAGCAGGCATTCGCCCTCACTCTCGTAAAAGGCGGTTTGTATACTATCGCCCAGGCGGTGAATGTCATCCTCTTCAAATTCCTTGGTCACTATACGGTCTATCAGCAGGTAGTTGTTCTTTTGGGGCAGTTTTGCGGTGCCCTCTACCAGTTCTTCTATACGGTAAGGTTTGCCATCGTCTTTGGCATATATGCGGCTGAAGCCCTTCTGCATCAGTATGTTCAGTTCTTCCTCTACACTGCGGCCGTAGTGCGTTACCAACGGCACTATTATCTGCACCTTGATGCCGTGTTCCAGCGTTTCCAGGTAGTCTACCACGTCGGTCACGGTGTCTTTTTTTACCTCCGTGCCGCTTACGGGCGAGTAGGTGCGGCCCGCACGGGCAAAGAGCAGGCGCAGGTAGTCGTATATCTCCGTCATGCTGCCCACGGTGCTGCGCGGGGTGCGGGTGCTTACCTTCTGCTCTATGGCAATGGCCGGGCAAATACCGTGTATAAAGTCAACCGCGGGCTTGTCCATACGCATCAGGAACTGGCGGGCGTAGGCGCTGAGGCTCTCCGCATAGCGGCGCTGCCCCTCGGCAAACAGGGTATCTATGGTGAGGCTGCTCTTGCCGCTGCCCGATACGCCCGTTACCACCACCAGCTTGTTGCGGGGGATGGCCACGTCCACGTTCTTCAGGTTGTGCATACGTGCACCCTTGATGAATATGGAGTCGTCTGCCGTTATCCTGTCTTCTGCCTTTTTGGTTGCTTTCTTTGTTGCCATAATATGCCGGGTAGCAAAAATAAGGTTTTTAGCCCTGCTGTTTTTGTTAAGTAATGTGTTTCCGGGGTTTAACCGAAAGTTAGTATTTGTTTTTCGCAATAGGTTGATAATAAGCCTGTTGCAATGTGAACTGTTAAGTTTTGTTAAGTAAAACGGATAACCGTTTGCACTTAACAAAACATAAAAAAGTCCCGCTTGTTGCGGGACTGATAAGATATAATGTTTTTGTATGTGTGGTGGGTGGGGCATGGTGAGATAGCGTAGTTGTTTACTATAGTCCCGCAAAGCGGGATTTACGTAAATGCATTCACATTTACTACAACAAATATACGTAAAATTATTGTTTTTACCTATTCTTTTTTTGATTTTCTCCGCTGTTCGAAATGTTCTGCAAGGCATTTCGAATATATAAATGGAAAGCCGTTCTTAGAACGGGAATCGTGTTGCTTGAGTTGTACAGTTGTCATGCGTTTATTTGCCGAACTACAGTCCAATAAATACCGTTTACAAAACGGCTTTGATTATGTGTTCAAGATGCCGTTCCGAACATCTCGAACAGCAGGGGTAAAAATAGGAAAGTCTTAACAGATATGAAACTTTTCGTCCAGCCCATAATTGTAACTTTAGTAACTATTTCTACATTCTGTAATTTTTCAATATATGCTCACAGTATTCTCAAATATTTCTTGCGCTATTGCGGGGAAAGTTTCTAAACATTCTGATAGAGTGACAACATTTAACATTAACGATGTTGGCAGAGTGGATATAACTAGTGCTAAACATAGACATATCCTCGCCATATATAAAAAGGGACAAAGACGCTCATGGTATTTTAGAGTTGATCAATTGAGTGCGTCAGATGTCATGGATTTGATAACGCGCTGCCGGGCTTACAGGCCTTGATGTCTGTATGCTGTATTTATAGTTGACATTTGCAAACTACGTTTACCAATCCGCTGTTCGAAATGTTCTGCAAGGCATTTCGAATATATAAATAGAAAGCCGTTCTGAGAACGGCAATCGTGTTGCATGAGTTGTACAATTGTAATGCGTTTATTTGCTGAACTACAGTTTAATAAATACCGTTTACAAAACGGCTTTGATTATGTGTTCAAGATGCCGTTCCGAACATCTTGAACAGTAGGGGGTTTAAGATGCCTTCAGAACATCTTGAATAGCAGAGGTCTCGTGCTTAAGAAGACTTTAGAAAGAATCACTTGTCATAAATATGACTTACTGTAACAAGTGTCATAAATGGCTGACAATTGCCTTTATTGCGTATATTGTTAATATGAAAGGGCGACATAAAGAACAATATATTGATGATATTCTGTCTAAAATAGTTTTCAAAAGAAATGGTGAGTTTGCATATCCTGAATTTAGACTAACAATCAAAGAATTGCATCTTACTGAAAAGAGATGGGACAGCGAAGAAGAAATCGAGCGTTCAATTAGAAAATTAAATGCAGAAAACATCGATTTAAGTTATAAAAATTTGAATCGTGAATACGAAACAGTAAATACTGAAAATTGGTTTGAATTTCTTATCTCCACAGATTATCCAATAGAATCATCGTTTGTATTAAGAGGTATAGATATTACAGTCGTTGTTGAAGATCTCGAGGAGAAATTGAATGTATTAGATGGGGTAAAAGGTGAAAATAAGTTAATACCTATTGAGATGAAGTCTCTAGTGTCAGGTGTTCACAAACTTCTGTCGTTTAAAATAAACAGTAAATACTATTCAGATGCCGTCAGGCACTTTGAGAGTGTTCACGCACTACTAAAAGGAATACTGGAATACTCTTATGCACAAAATCACTTTTTGTGGAAAAATTATAGCCATGAACGGAATGATAGCAGTTTTTTCTACCCACGTTTTATACTTGTTATTGCAAATGGTTTTATAGAAGTACTAAAACCAAGCAAATACACATCATCTACTTCAAAACCAATCGATCAAACAGGATGCAAACTACGATTTGGAAAAATCCTTGATAGTTTTAATAGAACAGATGTTGATATGCAGATGTATAAGTTTCTTTCTGATGTTTTTAGATTATACGGACTAGGTAAGGATTCAAAAACAGGTAGGGAAGCTTATTTGTTATTTTGGAATGTATTAGAAAAACTCCTTTATCCTTTTGAAAGTACGGGTAACACAAATGAAATTTTGAAACGTGCTAAGGTTTTTCAATTTTTTGGTTTCATGCAAATGGAACACATCTTTAAACAGCTTGCTATAATTAGAAATGATTTAGTTCACCGAGGAGTGGACTATGTTGAAGAGTTGTACATTAGTTATTTAAATACCTTGTTACATAATATTATCGAATTCTTATTTGACAATTTGACGATTATTAATTCAAAAGAAAGACTGGAAACATTTTTGCAATTTAGTTCAATACCTTATTCGAATATGGTTGAAAATATGGATATGATTAAGGGGATAATGAAACAGAAAGTATAGTTTCTGCACCCACTGGCGCGGATGTTCCGCAGGGCATCCGTGTCTTACAGGTCACCCGGTCTCCCGACCGGTATTCGAGGTGCCTGTGCCTGAATATAATTGAGCTGTTGATGATGTACTAAACTTTTGCACCCCGAATGCCGGTTGCAAACCGGATAACTTATTTGACACAGGTGCCTTTACGAACACCTGCGCCAGCGAGTGATATTTTATTATCTTGCTTTACAATTGAACCTTATGAACAAGCTCATCATATTCCTATGCCTGCTTTTGGTGTGCGCTTATCCATTGCGCGCGCAGTACTATCCTGACGAGGGTATCAACATAATCAGTAAAGATGAAGAGATAACCGGTGCTGAGCATATATCCATCATCTCTTACTATCTGCCTGTAAAGCCTGAGGATGCGGATCTTGGTGCCGTAGTGCATGGGCTGGCAGAACAGGCCAGGGCGGCAGGCGGCAATGTGGTAAAATTACTGAGCTTGAAAACACTGGTGCCCGGGGACAGTTTGCTCTGCTATGCTGTAGTGATGAAGATACCCGACCCGGTTTATCCGCATTATGTTTTCCAGGATGATTTTTATTTTGTTATTGTAGATGAGTTGATAGAACATCCGAAAACAGAATCAAAAGCCTACTTTTTTACCTCGCCGATGCGGAGTAACAGGATACTGGATGATGACCGTGGTTTGTTGTTGACGATGGAAGATTCATTCAGTTGTTTTTTTGAAAAAAATACTGTGTGCTCGCGCACCGTATCAACACAACCCGGTGGAGAGTTGTATTATTTTATGATGACGGCCGGCGAGGATGATGAGCCGGAGTCAATTGAAGTACACTACAAAGATGGCTATCATATATGTAAGGTGTACGAAAGACTGAATGCTTTGAAAGAGAAATGAAGCGTTGCTGTTCTTAGTTTGCTGACGTGGGCTTGTTAACTGTTCTTCAGTATCTCCTGCAGTTTGGCACGGTCGTTCTTGTAGGCTTCTATCCTGCCAATGTTGGTCAATACAAAGCCATATAGATATTCGTTGTACTCATCGGGTTTGTGGAGGCGCATGTTCGACAGGTTGATCCAGATAGATTGCAGTGTTCTTATAGGCCCCCATGGAATACCCCACCAGCCGGCTACAAGTGAGCCAGCAAGAGCTGTTGCATTTTTCTTTTTCAGGCAGGACGGACAACCCACCCTTACTCTTTTCTCGTAGTTGGTCAATATAATAAGGCTGATGACCATGGCCGTGACCGTAGCACTTAACTTTTCGGTATTGGCGTTGCAATGAGGACAATTGAGTGTGCTGATGATGTTGCAGTATGATCTCAGATCATCCATGGTGTACTTTTTGTTTTGCGCATCTATGGCTTTGGCTATATGTTCCCCAAGTGCTCTTTTGTCTATTTCTTCTTTGGCTATCTGTATGGCTTCGGGTGTTAATCCATTTGCATTTTGTGTGGCGAGGTGCAGTAGTTCATTATCAGGCATACGGGACAACTGCTCACGTATAAATTCAGGGTTCATTCCTTTGCTCATAAAAAGGTTGTTAAGGTTGTAACAAGAAGTAGGTTCAAGTACCAAACATAATAAATTTATTTATTGAATTGCCGGTCCCGATACCAGTTTTGGTATGTTCTATATTCGTGTAGCTACATTTATTGCTTATGTCGATATTGTAAATCCTTATGCATGCGCGTGTATGGTGTTCCTAATTTTGCCTCCACAGAACACTTACAAGAACTAAAGATCAAAGCAATGAAACTATTAAGTGAATACAAGCTGGGCGGCATTACACTAAAGAACAGGGTGGTAATGGCCCCGATGACACGCTCTAGAGCCATAGGTAATGTGCCTAACGAATTGATGGCGGAATACTACGCACAAAGGGCAGACGGCGGACTGCTGATAACGGAAGGAGTAGCCCCATCGCCCAATGGTTTGGGTTATGCGCGCATACCGGGCTTGTATAGCAGCGAGCAGGTAGCAGGCTGGAAGAAAGTGACCGATGCCGTACATGCAAAAGGATATTTGCGCAACTGATGCACACGGGGCGTATTGGCCATATAGCCAATCTGCCTGAGGGTGGTGAGATAGTAGCACCCAGTGCTATTGCTGCCAAAGGTGAAATGTGGACGGATGCAGAAGGTATGCAACCACATACTGTGCCTAAAGAGATGACCGCAGAGGATATTCTGAAAACACAGGAAGAGTATGTGCAGGCAGCTAAGAATGCGATCGAAGCCGGATTTGACGGCATAGAACTGCATGGTGCCAATGGCTACCTGCTGGACCAGTTCATCAACCCGGGTTCTAACCAGCGCACAGATGCATACGGAGGTTCTATCGAGAACCGTGCCCGCTTTGTGATAGAAACAGCGCAGAAAACAGCCGAAGCAATAGGAGCAGATAAGACGGGTATCAGGCTGTCGCCACATGGTGCGTTCAACGACCTGTATCCTTTTGAGGGTGTGAATGAACAATATGAATACCTGGCCAAAGAACTGGGCAAACTGAACCTGGTGTACCTGCACATAGTAGACCATTCGGCGATGGGTGCACCGGTAGTGCCTGAACAACTGAAGGAAAAAATGAAGGAGGCCTTTGCCGGTACTATCATATACAGCGGTGGCTTAACAAAAGAATCTGCGGAAGAAAGGTTGCAGAAAGATGATAACGGCCTGGCATCGTTCGGTAAGCCGTTCCTGGCCAATCCTGACCTGGTGAGCAGGTTCAGGGATGATGTGCCGCTGAATCATGAACTGAAGATGGAATTGTTCTATACACCCGGCGCTGAGGGTTATACGGATTATCCGTTCTACAGTGAGAATTAATTAAGAGAGGTTGGTTTTTTGTAATAGTAAGGAAGTGGCGCCTGCAAGGGCGCCACTTTGTTTAACGGAGCGCTAACTTGTTTTTCCTTATTTTTGAATGATAACCAATTGATACATATCCTGATGAGGCTTTTAAATACATTGTTACTTTCCGCATTGACCCTGTTATTGTTTGCAGGTAAACCTGCCATGGCACAACACGAGAAAAACGGGTTGACCTGGTATACAGATATTACCAAGGCATATGAAGCGTCTAAAAAAACGAATAAACCTGTATTTGCGTTCTTTACCGGCAGCGACTGGTGCGGGTGGTGTCATAAGCTGGAAAAGGCAGTGTTTGTAAAAGAGGGTTTTAAGACATGGGCAAAGAAGAATGTGATACTGCTGGAGGTGGATTTTCCGAGAAAGAAACAATTGCCTGAAACGTTGGCGAGTCAGAATGCGGGGCTGCAGAATTTTTTCCAGGTGCAGGGCTATCCTACTATCTGGATATTCACGATGGAGAAGGACACGGTGAATAACAAGTTCAACATTGCAGCATTGGGCTCGTTGGGTTATCCCAGGTCGGCACCCGGGCAGGAAGAAGCAACCTTTCTTACTAATGCCAATAATATCCTGAATAATAAGCCCAAGAGCTAGTGATCACTCCATATTTATCGGTGTAATGTAACAACCCAATTTGTTCACGACAGCAGCGGAAGTTTTACAACAAAGGTGCCATCCTCAGGCCCGAAAGAGATATTCATGTTCGTGGCCAGTTTATATCGTTTGCTGATGTTGTCCAGACCCATACCGTTGGGTTTGCCCGTACTCATTTTGGGGTGGATGGGATTAGTGACAACAATTTCCTTTTCGTCGGCTGTGATGGTAATAACAAGCGGTTGCGCCAGCGAGACTATATTGTGTTTGATGGCATTCTCTACCAGCAGTTGCAGCGCCAGGTAGATGATCTTTTTTTCTTTTGCCACCGCCTGCGGAATATCTTGTTTTACTATCAATGCGTCTCCAAACCTGCTTTTCTGGATGTGTATGTAGTTGTTGAGTATGTCCAGTTCTTCAGACAGGTTGACCAGGTTCCGGTCAGGGTGGGCGAGCATATTGCGGTACAGGTCAGATAAGTGTGCTGTATAGTCAACGGCAGTTTTCGGGTTCTCTTCGATCAGGTTAGTGAGTGTATTCAGGCTATTGAACAGGAAATGCGGGTTGACCTGGCTTTTCAGGTATTCATATTCAAATACTACGCGTTCGTGCTTCAGGTTGGCTATTTGTTTCAACTGGCGTTCGCGCCAGCGCACATAAAGGTATGCCAGGATAATACAGGAAGCGATAGCCAGTATAATGAACCAGGGCTGCTTGTAAAAAGGTGTCGCTATGGTGAAGCTGTAGTTGTCTTCAACAGCATGAGCAAAGTCAGGATAAGTAGAAGCCTGTACTGTAAATTTATAATCGCCCGAAGGCAGGTTGGGAAAGGTTACAGATGTCTCGTCCGTATTTATCCAGTTATCGTAATAGCCGGATAGTTTATAACGGTAATGCAACGATTTTGTGTTGGTGAAATTGATGCCTGTATACCTGAAATTGAAATAATTCTCGCTGGGTTTAAAATGATCATGGTCTGCCGGCTGGGTAAGGAATACGTAGGTATTCTGTGCCTGCTCCGAGGAGTCGAACAATGAAGGTAGTTTGCCCGCTTTTTGTATTATCGTCAGCTTGTCAAGGTAGTCGCTACGGGTGATGCCTTTGTTGTGGTTATAAAAATCAAGCACACTTTCCACCGCAGCAAGTGCATTGCCGGTACGGCTTCTGTCGCCGGTTTCCATAGCGTGTTTTATCCAGCCTCCTGTGTAAATAAAATATAGTTCCCTGTCTGCATTCTGGAAGTTGACCAGGTAGTCGGGCATATGAACGACGATATCTTCATTTTTTTGTAGCCAGAACATCAGGAAGTTATCGTGCCTGGCACGCAACTCATGTTCGGTATCCAGTGGTGTGTTTTGCAACCAGTTGATGGTGGGCAGGACAAGGTTGGTATAGTTGTTATAATTCCAGCGCTGATCCAGCACAAGCGACCGTGGAATGACACCTGTGTCCGTAGAGGAGGCCCGGGCTCCTGTTATGGTTAGTAAGCTCAAAAGCAGGCATATCAACAGCCTGTAGAATGGTAACATGAAGTAAATATATCATTTTTAGTTCAATGAGAAATGGAGGGAAAGCTTATGATATGATATTAGTCATCGCACAGGTTGACAACTGTCATGCACGACATTGGTAAAGTTGCTGAAATTCGTATGGTATAACTACCACGTTATGAGAAGATTTTTTTTAAGCATAGCCATTCTGCTTAGTGTGTTGCTTTCCTTCGGTAATAAGGCGAAAGCACAGCGCACTTCAGTCACATTCAGTGTTTTTTACGACGAGTTGTCACCCTATGGTGTTTGGGTAAACGACCCGCAATATGGTTACGTGTGGGTGCCTGATGCTGTTTCAGGGTTTCAACCTTATTATACCAACGGCTATTGGCTGATGACCGAATATGGAAATACGTGGGTGTCGGGCTATCCATGGGGGTGGGCTCCCTTCCACTATGGCCGCTGGATATATGACGCTTTCTATGGTTGGGTGTGGGTGCCCGGTTATGACTGGGGACCGGCATGGGTATATTGGAGGTATGGCGCGGGTTATTATGGTTGGGCACCACTGATGCCGGGATTTGCCGTTACAGTATCGATGAATGTGTATACCTGCCCTATGGACTGGTGGGTATTCCTGCCTCCTCAGTACCTGTATAAGCGGAACTTTACCTATCATGTTCGTGACAGGAGGTATAACCTGAATACCTATAACCAGACCACTATTATTAACAATACTTATATCAATCGTAATACAACATATGTTTCAGGACCAACAAGGGATGATTACCGCAATGTGTCGGGCAGGGATGTGGACGTATATACAGTGAAGGATGGAACGAGGGAGAACAGCACGTATGTTAAAAAGAATACCGTTCATATCTACAGGCCTGAGATCAACAAGGCCGATAATGTTCCCGCACCAACTAATACCATACGCAATACAAGATCGGTAGGTGAGCCTGTGCCTGTAAGTACGAATAAGGACAGACCTGCACCTTTTGTGAGGGAAACGGAACAAAGCCGTCCGTCAAAACCTGTAACACAGCCTGTACAAAGAGAGCCTGAGCAACGTGTTCCCAGGCAAACAACACCTGTGCAGGCTGTGCCACAACGTACTACCCCTGTTCAGAGAGAGCCGCAACGTAGTACTCCTGTACAACGCGAACCTGTGGAGCGTACTACTCCGCAAACACCCCCGCAGCGTACAGCGCCGGCACGTACACCCCGCAGTACGACTCCCCCTAACAGAACAGAACCCGTAAAACAGGACAGGCCGACCTCCAGGCCGCCCCGGGAACGATAGTGATGGTATTTGTATCTTTATGTTGATATATGTGATGTAAATAAACATATACCAGGCTTTAACGTGCAGACGAATAAACTGAAATGCAGATGGCAGGATTTATAGATTATTACAGCGTATTAGGTATTGACAAAAATGCCACGACAGATGATATAAGAAAGGCATACCGTAAGCTGGCCCGGAAGTATCACCCGGACCTGAACCCGAACAATGAAGAAGCGAAAAAAAAGTTTCAGCAGATAAATGAGGCGAATGAGGTGTTAAGCGACCCAGAGAAACGCAAGAAGTATGACCAGTATGGTGAGCACTGGAAACATGCTGACCAGTATGAAGAGGCCAGGAGGCAGCAACAACAGCAAAGAAGCAGTGGTGGTGGACAAGGTTTTGAAGGCTATACTTATTCATCAGGTTTTGGTGAAGGAGCAGACTTTTCAGACTTTTTTGAGCAGATGTTCGGACAACAGCGCAGGCAGAGGAGCAGTGCCCGATATAGGGGCGAAGACTATAATGCATCGCTGCAGATGAACCTGAGTGATGCGTTTGAAACCAGGAAACAGGTACTGACCGTTAACGGGAAGAATATACGCATAACCATACCGGCAGGTGTAGAAGACGGGCAGGTGATAAAACTGAAGGGCTATGGTGGCGAAGGTATCAATGGCGGACCTAAAGGCGACCTGTACATTACTTTCGTTGTCAATAACGACACAAAATTCAAACGTGAAGGAGATAACCTGTATATGACTGCAGATCTGCCGTTGTATACCGCAGTGTTGGGAGGTGATATGGTAATAGATACCATGAGCGGAAAAGTGAAGCTGAAGGTAGCACCTGAAACACAGAACGGTGTACAGGTACGTTTGAAAGGGAAAGGTTTTCCTAAGTATAAAAAAGAAGGTGAATTCGGCGACCTGTACGTTACCTGGAATATTGCCATGCCGCAGAACCTGACCGAAAAAGAAAAGGAATTATTCAAACAATTAGCTGACCTTAAAAAATGATGACTATGGAAAAAGCAGAATTAATACCGGCCAGTGATTTTTGTACCCATTACAGTATATCCTTCCATTTTGTAGAAGAACTACAGGAAGCAGGATTGATAGAAGTGGTCAACTTTGAGGAGCAGACCTATATTCACCCGGATCATATAGCCACGATGGAAAGACTGGCACGCCTTCATACTGACCTGGATATCAATATGGAGGGTATTGCAGCCATAGCACAACTGCTGCAACAAGTAGAGGATTTGCAGGAACAGCTCAGGAGCATGTCTGCCCGGTTGAGCATCTATGAAACTGACTAGTATAAGCTGATCGTATTTCATTCATATATTGTGCGATTGCTTATTTTTACCCCATGCGTCGTACGGTCATTATATATGGTTTTGCCCTGGCCGCTCTTACAGCTTTACTCAAGCTGATAGAGTACAATTATTTCATCAGGGACCTGAGCCTGGAGGTTTACCTGGGTGTTATAGCCATATTTTTTACCATTCTGGGTATTTGGGCAGGTACGAAGATCATCAACAGAAAAACCATAATAAAAGAAGTGCCGGTGATGGTTGGTGGAGATTTTGTGCTGAATGAAACCAGAATGAGCCAACTGGGCATCAGTCCACGCGAGTATGAGGTACTTGAGCTCATGTCGGGTGGGATGTCGAACCAGGAGATAGCGGATAAATTGTTTATATCTTTAAGTACAGTGAAAACACATACGGCAAACCTGTATCTGAAACTGGATGTAAGGCGCAGGACGCAGGCTGTGCAGAAGGCCAAGGAAATGCAGCTGATACCATAGTATTATGCCATACTTTAGCATGAAAATGCCTGTATTTACTGTAAATCATACTTTAGTATGAACGGAAAATCGAAGCGTTGAAGTTCATTTGCTACATCAACAATTCACTTAACCAAAAACAAGTATTATGAAAAAGATCGTTTTGACATTCGGGTCAATATCAGGTATTATCACCGGTGGTATGTTATTGCTGACAGGGCCGAGCATGTTTGATATGGACAACTCGAACGGAGCGCTGATAGGTTATACCACTATGGTCATTGCTCTTTCTACTATTTTTATTGGCATCAAAATGTACCGTGACAAATACCTGGGTGGCGCAATAAAATTCGGCAGAGCATTCCTGTTAGGTATTTATATTTCCCTGCTGGGGAGTTTTATCTATGCCGCAGGTTGGGAGCTGACACTGGCTGTTAACGACCTGGACCCTATGATGTTTATGCAGAAGTATGCAGAAGGTGAGGCGAGAAAACTGGCAGGAGCCGGCATGTCAGAGGCAGAGATAGCAGAAAAAAGCACAGCTATGTTGGAACAGTGGCAATGGTACGCCAACCCGATACTACGTTTTTTGTGGACAATGATATTTGAAATGTTCTTTGTTGGGGTAGTGATATCGCTGATATGCGCCGGTATCTTAAGAAAGAAGGAAGCATTGCCTGCACAGGCGTCATAAAAAAATAAATTATGAGCAAAGACAATAAAACAGGCAGGGTAGTATGGATGGACCTTACCATTGACGATGCAACAGCCGTGAGTAAGTTTTATAACAAAGTAGTAGGCTGGGATATACAAGGCTTTGATATGGGTGGCTATGAAGATTATTGTATGAACGATCCTGAGAGTGGTGAGACACTTGCAGGTGTATGTCATGCCAAGGGGGTGAATGCCGGGCTTCCACCGCAATGGATCATGTATATAAGTGTAGAGAACCTTGACAAGAGCCTGGCAGCTGTAACAGCAGAGGGCGGCAAGGTAATGAGAGATAAACGAAGTGATGGTAAGGGTGGCTATTACTGCCTGGTACAAGACCCCGCCGGAGCCTACCTGACGATATGGGAAAAAGGCAGTGAAACGATATCTGGCTAAGGTTCAATACTTTACATTATAAGTCTTGCTGTATCATATATAGCAAGGCTTTTTTTTACTACATTATTTCTTCTCAGGTCTTGGCCCTCTGCGCTGCTGCATGAATGTTGAAATGGTGATACCGATCACGAAGATGTTGTAGAAGTAACCCACAATACCCAGCAACATACTGGCTTTCCGGGCAGTTTGAGATACCGGCAATATGTCTCCGTAGCCAATAGTAAGGATAGAAACGAAGCTATAGTATATCAAGTCCTGGAATGTTTCATTGAAGCTGTTGGTATTTATGCCGCTGAATGCGCCTGGATTGACTACCTCAATAATGGTCAGAATGAAACTGCCTACCATGGCCAGCATAATAAAACCGCAAAAAGAGCCCGCTACCATATTGAAGTCTATAGTACGTGCCACCGCGATCTGCCGGAACACTTCTATGGTAATGAGCAGGAAGTATATCATATATATCACATCTGCCAGGAGGTTAGCTCTCCGTGAGCCGTAAAATGTAAATTTTACACCTTCCATTACCAGCAGCAGGAAAGCCAGGAAAATGATGATCCTGTAAATGATCTTATGGTGGTTGCGGAACAGGATAATTCCTGCGAACGTGAATTGCAGTATGAAAATAGGCGACAGGTAGGCGCTGAACGTATGTGGTATGAACAGCGACCCAAACAGGAAAGTAAGCAGGCTGATAAGCAGGTATATGAACCGTTTAGGGTACCGGCCTTCAGTAATATCAATATGTATATGGGGGTGTCTCAGATCCATATCATTCGAAAATTAAAAATTATATCCGAATGATAGAGTGGTGACAGATATAAAATGTGTAGCATCAAACAAAAGCCCCTGTATTTGCAGGGGCTTTGTTTTTATCATCGGGTGAAACTTACGAGTTCCATCATGTAATCTTTGTAGAGATTGTTGTTAGCATCCTGGTCATATTCAATATGCTTTATCAACCATTTTTCCGGATGATACCATTCATCGCCTTCGAGGCTGTTGGTGTCGTACTGTTTGCACACATAGCATCCGCTGATGTCACCTGCAGGTACAGTAACAGTAGCATTTGTTTCCTGCACTTTTACGGTATCAGTTGTGCCATCCCCTACACCACTCAAATAATTATCTCCTTTGCTGGCAGGGTGTTTTATCCACATGCTTACCTGTCCGTTGGTCTTATCTATCCAGTAAATGCCATCATCCCGTTTTTGAGCCACGATCGCCGTGTCTCCCAGTTTCGTTATTGCTGTCTGATTGGTGGTTACCAGCAGCCATGTGCTGTTCTGATAGCTGATCTCTTTGGCTGTATAAGTAACATCTCCGCTTCCTTTTACTGAGCCATCCTGGTTGTAGTACGTAAATTTGTACACCCATTGACTTCCGTCTTTAGGGTCGTTGCTTGTGGTAGTTGTAGTAGGTGTAGTTGTTACCGGGTCTTTTCCGCAACCGGACAAAATGATAAGTGCGGCATAGGTAATTCCGCGAGCGTAGTTTCGTTTCATATGGGAATATTTTTGTTACAATGTATGTATTTCTGTCATTATCTTGAATGAGTAATATGATATAAATTATTTTATTATGCAATGTTTGTTTCATAAGTATGTATTGATGGGTGTTAAAAGCTATTGTTAGCTATAAGAAAGTAAAACAGGCGGGCAGGCATTGTCATTGTTTTTGTGATAAAAGGGAGCTTTTGTACCTTTCATGGTCATTACGAATAATTAGAATCGTACAGAACATGAAAAGCCATATGTCCTTAGCTCGCAAAATTGCGCTATCTCTCCCTTTTACTTTGGTTGTGTTATATGTGGTTTCGTGCAGGCCGGATAAGCCCGCGGAAACGACCAAACCGCAAGAAGAAGCATTATTCGTTGCTCCCGATACCAATACGATACCTGAAGGAGATTTCGGGGACATGATTCGTTACGGGCGACAGTTAGTTATGAATACAGCGTATTACATAGGTCCTGACGGCATAGTAAGTCATAACCTGGATAATAAAATGAACTGCAATAACTGCCATCTTGATGCAGGTACAAGGGCTTATGCACATAACTTCTTCAGTTCGCATGCACGATATCCTCAGTATCGTGGCCGTGAAAACAGGATACTCACCCTGTCTGAACGCATCAACAACTGTATAGAACGCCCGCACCATGGCAAGCCATTGCCGCTGGATAGTAAGGAGATGGTAGCCATGGTTTCGTATATGCGTTGGATAGCCCAGGGGGTGCCAACAGGAGAACATGTAAAGGGTGATAATGGTATGGAACTGGTGTATCCCGGCAGGCCAGCTGATCCGGAAAAAGGTGCGCTGATATACGCGGAACATTGTATGTCATGCCACGGGAAAGATGGTCAGGGGCAATGGAATGCAGATTCATCTGCCTATATATATCCGCCACTTTGGGGTAAGGATAGTTACGAAGGGGGCTCCAGTATTCACCGGGTGTTAAAGTCAGCAAGGTTTATCAAAGCCAATATGCCCGATAAACTTGCGTTTTGGTATAAACCTGTACTTACAGACGAACAGGCAATAGATGTAGCTGCATTTATTAACGATGACCGGATACATCCAAGGCCTTTCCCGCCCGCAACCGTGAGCCAGTATGACAATACCAAAGTGAAACCGATAGATTACGGTAGAGGTCCCTATGCCGATACTTTCTCAGAAATGCAGCATAAGTTCGGGCCATTTCAGCCTATTATTGATTATCATAAAGCGAACGGATTGCCTGTAGTATTTTAGGTGTCGCTGCCCAGTACCTCATCTATTTTGCTGACCATGTCAGTCACTTCCTGTTGCAATAGGGGGTGGTTAAATGTTGAAACAGCACCGTCGGCTGCGTAGGAAAGTAAACACATGGCTATAAAGTCCTGGTCGTCTTTACCAGCATAGGCAGTGCGTAGTTCGGTTATTTTTGCGTCTGCCTGTTTGATCGATTTGCGAACGGCTTCTTCTTCGTGCGGAGCAATGCGAATGCGGTAGCTGCGCCCTGCCAGCCATACATTAATAGGTATCATTTCTTCATCTGCCATAAGATATGTCTTTATAAGATGAAAATTCTTTTAGCTCTCCAGTACCGCTTTTTCTTCTACCGGTTTAGTTTCATTGTTCACCTCGCGATGCATAAACCTCTTTTGAAACAACAGCAGCGTTATTACGCCACATGATATAGCGGCGTCAGCAATATTGAATACAGGGTCGAAAAAGGTAAAATTCTTACCTCCATATACAGGCACCCAGGATGGTAGTACCGTATCTACCATAGGGAAGTATAGCATATCCACAACACGGCCATAAAACATTTTTCCATAACCTTCACCAAATGGTACCATAGATGCCAGGTGAAAGCTGCTTTCTGTAAATATCAGACCGTAGAATATGCTGTCGATCAGGTTACCCAAAGCTCCGGCCAATATCAGTGCGCCGCATATGATCAGGCCTTTGTGGTAGCCTTTAACTACAAATTTCTTAAGAAGGAAAAAACCGAATACTACAGCACCGAGGCGAAATAAGGTAAGTGCCAGTTTGCCCAGGGGCGCTTCACTCAGCTTCATGCCAAATGCCATTCCTTCATTCTCAATAAAATGCAACCTGAACCATGTGCCCAGGACGTTTACTTCTTCGCCATAATAAAAATGGGTCTTGATATAGAATTTGCTGAACTGGTCAGCAAGAATAACAAGTAGTATGATCAATATGGCATGACGGTACTTCACTATAATTTATATATATGGTTGGTGGCAAAGATAAGGCCTAAAGGTTATACTAGTATGTTGTAACATGTTAGTATGTTGTAAAAACTCAGGGTGGCATCAGCCACCCTTGAATATGTGATGTTATTTATTGTTATAAAACGCCATGTGTTACAAGCGGTGTCACAGGTTGCCACGAAGTGTTATCACTAAGTTGCGCCCAGGCGCGCTGATGCCTGATGAGAATACCCGGTAATTCTGATCCATGATATTTTCCAGGGCAAGCTGTACACTCATATTTTCATTGAACCTGTAACCAGTACGTACATTCAGTGTATACCATGCAGGCATGCCCAGTGATGTGGCATAATTCAGGTTGTCCTCGCCGGAAGGACTGTAATCATCCAGGTTTTTCCAACCGTTGTACATGGTGTACACTTCTCCTTCAAAACGTCTTTGATGATACATAAGACTGGTTTTGCCGAATATGGGTGGTATATGGTCCAGCGGAACTTCGACTCCAGCATTTTCGTACCTGCCATAGGTATAATTGAATGTGCTGTATAAGGTTACACGTGGCATAAGTTTCAGCGTTACGGCTGCTTTGAAGCCACACACATATGCTTTTGCCTGGTTCTGTGCAGCAACCACTTGTGTTAGTTTACCATCATACATCACGCTGTCTTCACCATTAAGTGTGAATGCCGTGGTTACTATTGCATTGCGGAACCATGTGTAAAAACCATTGGCTTCCAGTTTTATGTGTTCTCCGTCGGTATAGCTGATACCAAGGTCAGCATTGTAGGTATATTCCGGTTTCAGGTCGGGATTGGGCACGACCAGGATCTCACCTCCGACAGATTCAAAAACCTTGCCTACATCATCTATGTTAGGAGCACGGAAGCCCGTAGAGCCGTTCAGCGCAATCCTCCATTTTTTTCCCGGCATATATACCAGGCCCAGGTTGCCGCTCAATGCACTGTTCTTTTGTTTGGCTTCGCTGTATGGGAAGGGGAAAAAGGTTTTATCGTTGAACAATGCATGTTGGTTGGTGAAGTTGAGCCTGATACCATCATTCAATACCAGCTTGTCGGCTACTATTTTGTACAGGTGCTGGGCATATAGTGCACCATAGTACATGGTGCTGCCCCCATCAGGGTAGCGTGTATCCAGTGATGTTTCTTCGCCTGTGACAATGTTTTTACCTGTAGCACTTGATTGTACATTATTATACTGCCCGTCAGTACCCACGGTCAATTCATGCTTGTTCATGATTTTACGCAGGTCTATGTTGTAGCCTATTATATTCAGCATCTCAGTGCGATCCTGGCGCACATTGTTGTTCAGGCTGCGTTGGTGGCGACTCTCTTCTATGTATTGATAATTTACCCCGGCGTTTATTGCGTTTATGAAACCATTCATATTCGCAGCGTCGAACCTGTATGATGCGAGTGCCCTGTTTTGCGGGCCGTAATACCACTCAGCATAGCGTAGCTTGCCATTCCTGTAGTCCGTTAGCCTGTCGTAGCGTGGTACGTCTGAGCTTGATGAATATTGCAGGTTCAATGAATGAGCTATGTGTTCATTTTGTTGGTACAGGAACTTCTGTAGCAGGTCTACCTGGTTGTAGCCGGAGTTTTTCTGCACGTTCGGGTCGCTGTTCGTGTACACAATATCGCTATCTCCCACGCGCTGTACATATTCTTTTTTCAATCCCAGGGGCTCTGAAAAAGGATTGCGCAGATTACCCTGTCTTGTGTCGCCGAATTTGCTGTAAGTAACAGATGTAAGTGATGCAAATTTCCCGAACCCCAGGTTGAAATCTACGTGTCCTGTACCTTCATTATTGGCCGAACTGTACCGGGTCATCATATTAGTACGTACGTCCATGCCTTTCCATTCCGCCAGCTGCGGATTTTTAGAGCTGAATACCATAACACCGCCCAGGGCGTCGCTGCCATAGAGGGTAGAGGAGGGTCCATACAGAACTTCTACCTTATCCAACATATTGTTGTCAATAGTGATCACGTTCTGCAGGTGCCCGGCACGATAAATAGCGTTGTTCATGCGTACTCCATCTACCACCATTAATACACGATTGGCTTCGAACCCACGAATAACAGGGCTGCCGCCACCCGCCTGGCTTCGCTGTACAAATACGTTGCCTGTTTGTTCCAGCATAGTAGCTGATGTTTGTGGCATCGACCATTCCATTTCTTTTTGCGAAATACTCTCTATACGTTGAGCGATGTTCTTCTTATGTTCTTTGAATTTACTTGCAGAGATCACTACCTCGTTCATTGACAGGCCGTGGATCTGAGTTGTATCATTATCCTGTGCATAAACTACGGATGTACCCATAGCCAGGCAGGATAATACAATGAGCTTTTTGTATTGCATTACCAATGTTGTTTTTGTTGAATTAATAGTACTACCCAACTGTAAAGGTTGGTAAGGGGTGATCTATACTATTCTATCGGGCGGATAATGCATCGGTGGTATGTCTATGGAGTAGCGAAAATTATTGCTCCATAAATCGTTGTATTTTTCCTTCAAAATACTGAGTGCAATTAGGTTGGGTTTGAAACGTGGCAGTACCGCTGTGAGCGTTGTGATGTCATTGCTTTCTTCATCAGCCGGCTCATTATCATCTACCAGTTTTTTCAACAGTTTGAAAAGGTCATTCTCGAAGTTGTCATATTTGCCTACCAGCAAGATGTTGCCCGGTGTTTCCAGCTTTTGCTTCACGTCAAACATTCTGCCTTTGTATTGCAGTTCATTGTCACTCAACCAAACCAGGTCCGCTACATTAGTGTCGGATGAGTGAGAAAGTATCAGAGTGTCATTGAAATATTTCTTTTCCAGTACATGGTGTACATATTGAAAGCAGGCCTGACGGGTTAAAGACCAGAATATATGACCGGCAAGACTTCCTATTAAAATGACAGCAACCAATATAATTGCCAGTTTTTGCGTCTTGAGCCTGTATGTTGTGGGTGTATTCAAAAAAATGTGCCTACTGATTAAGCAGGCACAAGTTAATAAGTTATCTATTATTATTCTATACTAGGTTATAGCCCGTTCACCTTAACTTCCTGAGCGTTTACCACAGTACGGTCACTGGCAGAGTTATTGGTCACAAATGCTACTACATGGCAGTTGTCGGCATTCCAGCTTGCATCCAGTGTATCTGTATAGGTAGTCTGGTAAACTAATCCGGGCTCCTTGGCCATATCGTTAGGTATCTTTTTGCCGACGATAGGTGTAAGTATTTTCCTGAGTACGTGTTCGTGTTTGTAGTCTTCCACAACAGTCAGGTCTCGTTTTTGCAGATCTTCTATGTCATCTTCTGTTATAGCGATGGTCAGGTTCTGATCGTTGCTGACACTAGCCGTGTAGGCTACTTGTATTACTGCTGTCATTTCACGGGTAGTGGCATCAAAGCTACTGGTAATATGAATGTTTAACGGAGAAGGTACATTGGCTGCTGTCTGTGCAGCACTGCTCCATTGACCTTTGCCCAGCAGAGCGCTTCCATCCTGTGGCACTCGGTCGAAACCCGCCAGTGGCATAGCACCGATACCACCAAATATCTCACTACCTACCTTGGTAGCATCTTCTGTGCGGAAGTCATATTTTGATTTGTGCAGTTCGTCGTCAATAGGGTATGCCTGGGGGTAGTTCAGTATATGGTAAGCTATCACAACCAGGTTGTTGTTCAGTGTTGTTTTTATGCTTGCCATCTGCTCATGGCCGCCGGGGCACGGAGGGCATGAAACACCCGTGAACTCTTCTGCCAATACTTTTTTTACATCAGCAGTTTCCGGAGTAGTTTTATAGGTTGTATCGTTGCCCGAAGGGCCAAAATCAATCTGCGGACCTACCTCTTTACAGGCCTGGAATAACAATATGCCACCAAAGGCAACTAAAAACGATAATTTTCTCATACGAATTCTATGCAAATAAGCAGGTAAATTTAGTGAATTTAGGCGTAATAAACAGGAATCATTGCATTTCGGTTAACTTTGCATTGTAAATTGGTTTGTCATGGAGCAAAGTAAAAGACAGAAGCAGGTAGGACAGCTCGTAATGGAAGAAATGAGTGATATTTTCCAACGAGAGGGCATGAGTATGGTCAGGGGAGGAATGGTATCGATATCCAAGGTAGTTGTAACTCCAGACCTGCTGGAAGCAAGAGTGTACCTGAGCCTGTTCAAGGTAGATGAACCGGATGCACTGATGCAGGAAATAACGAACAGAACACCGGAGTGGAGGAACTTGTTAGGCAGACGGGTACGTCATCAGTTACGCAGGGTGCCGGAATTGAAATTTTATCTCGATGATACCTTAGACCATGTTTTCAAAATGGAGGAGATATTCAAGTCTCTGAATATTCAACCCGAAAAAGGCGAGGACACAGAACAGGATCAATGAATCTTACACTGATACGACAACTGGCATGGAGGTACCTGCGTGGCAAACGTTCTGCCAATGCCGTGCCGATCCTGTCGCGTATCAGCATGGTTGCTATTGGGGTAGGAGCCGCAGCCATGATCATACTATTTTCCGTTTTTAATGGTTTCGAAGGGCTTGTAAAAGACCTGTATACGGCATTCTATCCTGAAATAAAGATCACCCCGGCAAAAGGTAAGTTTTACAGTTTAGATAAAGAACAGTTTGCAAAGCTGGAACACCTTGAAGGTGTACAGGTAGTAAGCCGAGTACTTGAGGATAAAGTGCTGTTGAACAGCAGCTCTGAAGAGCATAGAGTAGCTACTCTGAAAGGTGTAGATGCAAATTACTTTAAAGTAAATAATGTTGCCAGCTACATTACAGAGGGTACATGCACAATAGCTACAACACCGGTACATTCTGCTGTAATAGGCAGTCAACTGGCGGGCGAACTAGGTGTGGATGTAAATAATGTTTTCAGTACTATGGAAGCCTATTACCCCAATCCCAAGATATCTGCTTCGGAAGTAGCGCAGGCGCCGGAACGTGCATTTCGTTCGCTGATGCTCAGGCCCGATGGTGCATTCACTATACAAGATGATTTTGACGGAGAGTATGTGATAGCTGATATCGGGCTCATGCAGGACCTGGTGCAGGAACCCGGCCGTTATTCTTCGCTGGAGTTGCTACTGTACCCCGGTGCTGATGCCGATGATGTAAGTGAACAAATTCATTCTTTGTTGGGAGATAAATATATTGTACAGACCCGTTTTGAACAGAACAAGACCCTATACGTGATCATGCGCACAGAAAAGTGGGCTGTCTATGCCATTCTTGTATTGGTGTTGATGATAGCTGCTTTTAATATGGTAGGTGCGCTATCGCTGCTGGTATTGGAAAAACAAAAGGATATAGGCATATTGAAAGCTATGGGTGCCCGCAATGGTCATGTCAGCGGCATTTTTTTGTCGGAGGGTGCGCTCTGGTCGCTATTGGGAGGAGGAACAGGCCTGGCACTTGGTATACTTATTTGTCTTGGTCAGCAAAAGTTTGGTTGGCTGAAACTGGGAGGCGCATTTATCATAGAAGCATATCCTATCAGGCTATACCTTACAGATATAGTAGTAGTATTAGCCACAATACTGGCTATAGGCCTGCTGGCCGCCTGGTTCCCTGCAGCACGAGCCAACAGGGTGACCGGCCTTTCATTAAAAAGCGACTAATAGTTACATTTTTTCAGGTAGCCTGATACCCAATGTATTCATGGCATGGCGCATTACCTGTGCGGTCATCACAATGATCATCAGGCGTAATTGTTTCTTCTCTTCGTTCTCCGCTTTTGCTATGCTATGCGCATCGTAGAAGGAATTGAATTGTTGAGCCAGTTGAAATATGTAGTTGCATAACAGTGATGGGTTGTAATCATTAGCCGCCTGTTGCATTACTTCAGGGTATTGCTCCAGTGTTACTATTAATTTTTTCTCAGCAGGTGTTAACGCCTGCGTAAGTCTATAGTCAGCGAAAGCGGAACTATCCGGAACCTTTGCAATGTTTTCTTTCCTGAGTATAGAGCATATACGTGCATGTGCATATTGTATGAAGGTGGCTGTGAACCCATGTAAGTCTATTGATTCTTCAGGGTTGAAGATCATTTTCTTTTTCGGGTCTACACGGAGCAAATAGAATTTAAGTGCCCCCAGCCCTATCGTTTCGTACAATTCTTTCAGTTCATCTTCTGTAAATCCTTCTGTCTTCCCGGCTTCTTCTGTTTGCTTCCGGGCAAGGTCCACCATGTCAGCTATCATGTCGTCAGCATCCACAACGGTTCCTTCACGGCTTTTCATACGGCCTGTTGGTAGTTCTACCATACCGTAAGACAGGTGGTAGATACCGTCAGCGCAAGGTTCGCCCAGTTTCTTCAGTATCAGTTGCAACACCTGCATATGGTAGTTCTGCTCATCGCCTATTACGTAGATAGACTTATCCAGGTTACAGTCGTTGTATTTGAGTATGGCCGTACCAATATCCTGTGTCATATACACCGAGGTGCCGTCTGCACGTAATAATAGCTTCTGATCTAGCCCCTCATCTTCCAGGTTGACCCAGACAGAATTATCCTCTTTCCTGTAGAGTAGGCCTTTCTCAAGTCCTTTCAACACTATCTCTTTGCCCAGCAGGTAGGTGTTACTTTCGTAGTACATTTTGTCAAAGTCTACACCCATACGCTTGTAGGTAACGTCAAATCCGTCATATACCCAGCCATTCATGGTCTTCCATAGGTTTACGGTAGCTTCATCGCCCGCTTCCCATGCCAGTAGCATTTGTTGAGCTTCTTTTTGTATTGAGGTGTAGTTTGACATTAATACCTTGATGTCAGACTTCAATCCTTTAATAGCGTCATCATTTTTTGCGGAACTTAATTGGGTTAAATGTTCTTGCAGTCGAATTTTGTCTTTGTCGCTTAAATACTCTGGAACTGTTCCTTTTGAATATAGCTCATCAAGCATTGGGGCAAGCTCTTCATTCAGAGCGTTATTAAATTTTACGTAATAATCACCCACCAGGTGGTCGCCTTTTACTCCTGAAGTCTCTGGAGTAGCACCATTGGCAAAGTGCTGCCATGCCACCATCGATTTGCATATGTGTATGCCCCTGTCGTTGATGAGGTTGGCCTTGGTCACGTTATTACCAGAGGTCTTTAATATCTCAGACATAGCGTACCCCAGGAAGATGTTACGCATATGGCCAAAGTGTAGTGGCTTATTGGTGTTGGGTGAGGAGTACTCCACCATAACATTCTGCCTGTTGGCGGTACCTGTACCATAGCTGGTGTCATTGTAATGTTGCACCAGGAAATCGTTCCAATATGTGTCTTTTACGGTAAGGTTAAGAAACCCAGCTACAATTTCATACGATTGTACGAACTCCGTATGATTTGCCAGGTATTCGCCAAGAGCGTTGCCAATTATATCGGGTTTAGTTCGCAGCAGTTTAAGAAAGGGGAACAGCACTAATGTGTAATCACCGGTAAATTCGGTTTTAGTCTGGTTAATAGTAATGGCAGATACCGGAATATCTGTATCTGGATATAAATGTGCCAGTGCTTCTTTTGCCGCCGTTTTTAATTGCTCAACCAAACTCATGTAATTGCTATTTGGCGCAAAAATAGGTAGTTGAGTTTAGAACTGAAAGATAAAAAATACCCCTTCCTTACAGGGCAGGGGTATTATTTTTGTTCTCGATGCTGACAGGGCCCGAGCCCAGGGAAGCACGGGAATGTCATTGAAGTCCTTAAATCCGCTTGGCGATAAGCCTCTATATGCCGGTCTGCACGTGAATGAAGTATACAGACCTGAAAAATCCTCTTAGCAAATGTAATGCTGACAGGCTTTAGAAAAAAGCGTGATTTTCCCGTTTTTTTTATCGGTAAATTTTTGTATGTCCTTATAGAGCATAATGGTTACCTATTATATGAGTATATTTATGTTGGTAAACAAGATATGAAGACTACCTGCTTGCTGTTGTGGTTATTGACATTATATGTGGTCCGTGCTTCGGGACAGCAAAACCATGTGCCGAATGGTAACTTTGAAGAGGTTACGTCCTGTCCGTCAGATGTTTCGCAGGTTGGAAATTGTAAAGGGTGGATACAATACACTATAGGTACGCCGGATTATTTTAATTCCTGTACAAACAATATTTATATCTCTACACCTGAAAATAGTTTTGGTTGGCAAAAGCCGGCCAATGGTGAGGCATATGTAGGCATGTATACATATACTTATTCAAACCTGGACTTCAAGGAGTATGTTGCCCGACAAATAATACCATTAGTGCCTGGTACGGAGTATGAAGTTTCTATGTCAGTATCACTGGCCAACAAGTCTATGTTTGCTACCAATGGTTTGGGAGCATATTTTTTTGAATCCGGTCCCGGGCAAGTCTCACAACAATCAACATTGAAGGTTACTCCCCAGGTACTATACAATTATGCAGGTACAATAAAAGATACTGCTAACTGGGTGAGGCTTTCTCAGGTATTCATGGCCGATTCTGCATATAATAGTATAATTATCGGTTGTTTCCTGGATTCAAGCCATATATTGAAAGATACTGTAGCGCATAATTTCTATAACCGGGCTTATTATTATATTGATTCTGTCGTGGTGAAGATACTGGATACTTTTTCGATCCAGTTTGCAGATACAAACCTTTGTGCAGGCGACACAATAACCGTTGCGTACAGGACGGTACTGCAAACCCAAAACAACAATGTATTCACCATACAGCTTTCTGACGCTTCAGGAAGTTTCGTTTCCCCTGTTGATATTGGTACCATGCAGGCAAACCTCGGCGGGACTATCCGGTGCATTATTCCTCCTGCCACGCATACCGGTAATAGCTATCGTATCAGGGCCACCTCTACTGCTCCGGCTGATACTACTGTTGATAATGGTTTTGACATAAGTATAACAGGGATTGATAAACCGGTAGCCGAAAATGACGGACCAGTATGCACTTCGGATACATTGAGGTTGTCAGCAACATCGACTACAGCCGGAGTTGAGTATAGCTGGATAGGGCCGTCAGGTTTCAGTTGTGTTCAGCGGGATACGTTTATCATTGCTCCGGTAAATGCAAATAGTGGTGATTACATCGTGACAACAAAGATAAATGGGTGTGCCTCAAGCGACACGACCACCGTTAGTGTTTATGAAGGTAACAGGGCTACAAATATTCGTACATCGGGCAATACACCTGTTTGCGTAGGTGATACCATTCATTTGTCTGCCATTGCAGATGGAGTGAAACTCAATTATCTGTGGAGTGGTCCGGCTGCCTTTGTCGATAGCGGGCAAGATTTATCTGTTTTTGCGGCAGACACATCTATGTCGGGTAATTATTTTTTGTCGGTTGGTACGGATGCATGTTTCATGATCGATACAATAAAAATCAAAGTAAACCCTTTGCCTGAAAAGCCGCTGATTAAGAGTAACAGCCCGTTGGAAGTTCATGAAACACTTACGCTGGAACTTAATAACCCTGTTAAGGGGGCTACGGTGTTATGGAAGGGTCCGGCGGGCTTTACAGCTCATTCATATCGTGCGTCTATCCCGAATGTAAAGGTGCTGAATGCAGGGTCGTATATTTTGATAGAGAACCTGGAAGGGTGCATTGATTCATCAACGATAAGTGTTGAGATAAATGAGTCCCTCGACACCGGGATGATCGTTATTTATCCCAATCCTAGTAATGGTACCTTTACCATAGAGGGTTATGTTTATAACGATAGTAATATCCCGATGGTCGTTTTTTCTGAAATGGGCAACCTGACATATAAACAGGATATTGTGCCGGATAATAAGGTTGTATCTGAAAAGGTGAGACTACCCGGCCATATTGCTCCTGGTATTTATTTTATAGAATTATTCGTTGATAGAAAGACAATACTAATACCCATATCTGTTGTAAAATGAAAAATGTACTATCCGTCATATTAATGTTGCTGACAAGCTTATTTGCCAATGCTCAACAGAATTATGTGCCTAATGGTGATTTCGAAGATTATGTAGGTTGCCCGTCTGATTATTCACAGATAAACCTGGCAAGAGGCTGGCGCAAATATTCAGGAGGTACGCCGGATTATTTCAACAGTTGCGCTACTAACTGGCGATTGTCAACACCGGCTAATTATTTCGGGTATCAACAGCCGGCCAGTGGGCAGGGATATGTAGGAGTCTATGCCTCAAATGGCCTTGGAGAATATAAAGAGTATGTAACACGTGATATAATACCCCTTACTCCGGGTGGAGAATATGAAGTGTCTTTGTCACTTTCTTTATGCGACACTTCAGATACTGCAGAAAGTGATATAGGCGTTTTCTTTTATAAAAGCGGGCCGGCCTTCATCTATGCAGATACAACACCACCGGTCAAGCCCCAGGTAATATTTACCAGTTACGGATACCTGGAAGACCAGGTCAACTGGATGCGGCTTACAAAGACCTTTGTTGCAGACTCTGCCTACGATAACATTGTAATTGGTAGTTTTAAAGATTCAAACAGCAGGACCATTTTTGAACCGTTGCCATCTGTGCCGTTCCCGCCGGGAGTAACAGGTGTTGATGTGCCCTACTATTATATTGATTCAATAGTTGTGAGATTACTGGATACTGTTAAGGTTGAATATACAGACGGCATATTGTGTGCAGGAGATGCTATTCAAGTGAAGTATTGGACCCGTTTATTGTCTCCTGCAAATAATGTTGTGACGATACAGCTTTCTGATGCAAATGGCAGTTTTGCTAATCCTGTAGAAATAGGGTCGAAGCAAAGTAACAAATCAGGCTTGATGGTATGTAATATACCACCCAATACGCCTAATGGTAACGGTTATCGCATCAGGGCAGTGTGTACTGCTCCGGCCGAGACTTCAGTGGATAATGGTGTAGACATTTCAATAGTACATATAGACAACCTGGTAGCATTGAACAATGGTCCTGTATGCGCCAATGACACCCTCAGGCTGACAGCAACTCAGGATACTACCGGAGCCACCTACAAATGGACCGGCCCGAATAACTTCGGTTCGTTTCTGCAAAATCCTGTACTGACCGGCCCTGTAAAGGCCAATGCGGGTGATTATGTGGTTACCGCCAAGATATACCGTTGCAGCACATCTGACACAACAACAGTTGAAGTGCTGGAAGGTAACCGGGCGCACAATGTGCAAGCAACAAGTAATAGCCCTGTATGTGCAGGTGACAGCCTGTTGCTGAGCGGAGATGCAGAAGGGAGCAGTCCTTTTGAGTATAGCTGGGAAGGTCCTGTTGGTTTTTCTGCAAGTGAGAAGGGGGTGGCATCCCTGACAAAAACTAAGGACGAGAGCGGTAAGTATATTTTCTCCGTCCGCGACAAGGAATGTGTTGTCAGGGACACTGTAGAGGTAGTGGTCAATCCCGCAGCAGTAAAACCTGTGTTGGCAGCCAATACACCATTAGGCATACATGGTACCTTGCACCTTGAATTGACGAACCCAACCATAGGAGCTTCTGTAATGTGGACAGGCCCCGAAGGTTTCAGTAATAACACGTACAATCCGAGTATTCCGGATGTATCATTGTCCCAAACGGGAACCTACAAGTTGATTACTGAATATCTTGGATGTTCAGATTCATCGGAGATAGAGGTGAGGATATATGATGTAAAAGACACGGGTACCTTTGTATTGTATCCTAACCCCAATAGCGGCACCTTTACCATAAAAGGGTTGGTGTATAATGACAACCCGATACCGGTGGTGATCTTTTCAACTCTGGGTGGAGAGATACACAAACAGGATCTTATTCCCGTGAATAAGATAGTATCAGACAAGATAGAGCTGCAGGGGCGTTTATGGTCGGGTGTGTATTTTGCGAAGCTGTTTATAGGCAGAGAAACAGTTATTGTACCCTTTACTGTTGTGTGGTAATTGGCCTTAAATGCCTATATTTAACGTGCAACATCTTCTGCCGGTATTATTATGAAACGATCATTGCAGCTCATAATATTCTTATGCCTGAACACTATCGCCGGTGCCCAGCAGAATTATGTACCCAACGGCAATTTTGAAGATTATGCGGGTTGTCCATCTGACTATTCACAGATCAACTTAGCGACGGGCTGGCGAAGGTATACTACAGGCGGTACCCCCGACTATTTTAATGTTTGTGCTACCAATTGGCATGTTGCCGCTCCTGCAAATTACTTCGGGTATCAGCAACCTGCAAGCGGTAATGGTTACGTGGGCTTTTATTGTGTGAATGTTAATGGTGAGTATAAAGAGTACATAGCAAGAGATATTACGCCTCTTACAAAAGGAGGTGAGTATGAAGTTTCTATGTCTGTATCATTAGCTGATAGTACATTGCATGGTGTAAGTGACCTCGGCATACATTTTTACAATTCAGGGCCATATACTATTAACCAATATACCTCTTTAACGTTAATACCTACGATCATATACACTGAATTCGGGATCATCACCGAAAAGAATAATTGGGTAAGACTGACAAAAACGTTTGTTGCGGACTCAGCTTATGATAAAATTATCATCGGTAGTTTCCTTGACTCCAACAGCTTTATCAATGGCTCGCAACCGTCACCTCCTTATTTCTATGTCGACTCAGTTGTAGTAAGATTGCTTGACACTGTTAAGGTTGAATATACAGACGGCATATTGTGTGCAGGAGATGCTATTCAAGTGAAGTATTGGACCCGTTTATTGTCGCCAGCCAATAATGTAGTTACGATTCAGCTATCTGATGCCAATGGTAGTTTTGCTAATCCTGTAGATATCGGGTCGAAACAAAGCAACAAGTCGGGACTGATGATTTGTAATGTACCTGCCAATACACCTAATGGCAAGGGTTATCGCATCAGGGCAGTGTGTACTGCTCCGGCCGAGACTTCAGTGGATAATGGTGTAGACATTTCAATAGTACATATAGACAACCTGGTAGCATTGAACAATGGTCCTGTATGCGCCAATGACACCCTCAGGCTGACAGCAACTCAGGATACTACCGGAGCCACCTACAAATGGACCGGCCCGAATAACTTCGGTTCGTTTCTGCAAAATCCTGTACTGACCGGCCCTGTAAAGGCCAATGCGGGTGATTATGTGGTTACCGCCAAGATATACCGTTGCAGCACATCTGACACAACAACAGTTGAAGTGCTGGAAGGTAACCGGGCGCACAATGTGCAAGCAACAAGTAATAGCCCTGTATGTGCAGGTGACAGCCTGTTGCTGAGCGGAGATGCAGAAGGGAGCAGTCCTTTTGAGTATAGCTGGGAAGGTCCTGTTGGTTTTTCTGCAAGTGAGAAGGGGGTGGCATCCCTGACAAAAACTAAGGACGAGAGCGGTAAGTATATTTTCTCCGTCCGCGACAAGGAATGTGTTGTCAGGGACACTGTAGAGGTAGTGGTCAATCCCGCAGCAGTAAAACCTGTGTTGGCAGCCAATACACCATTAGGCATACATGGTACCTTGCACCTTGAATTGACGAACCCAACCATAGGAGCTTCTGTAATGTGGACAGGCCCCGAAGGTTTCAGTAATAACACGTACAATCCGAGTATTCCGGATGTATCATTGTCCCAAACGGGAACCTACAAGTTGATTACTGAATATCTTGGATGTTCAGATTCATCGGAGATAGAGGTGAGGATATATGATGTAAAAGACACGGGTACCTTTGTATTGTATCCTAACCCCAATAGCGGCACCTTTACCATAAAAGGGTTGGTGTATAATGACAACCCGATACCGGTGGTGATCTTTTCAACTCTGGGTGGAGAGATACACAAACAGGATCTTATTCCCATTAATAAGATAGTATCAGACAAGATAGAGCTGCAGGGGCGTTTATGGTCGGGTGTGTATTTTGCGAAGCTGTTTATAGGCAGAGAAACAGTTATTGTGCCCTTTACTGTTGTGTGGTAAACTTATAAAGCTTCTGTCATAACCTCCATTTTGCTGCTTCTTGAGCCTTTTACGAGTATAGATGCATGTTCGGGCTTGTGAGTTGCAATGTGTTCTTTTGCCTCGGCCGAAGTGTTGAAGTGAGTATAACCACTTGTAATACCATTGAACTCTTTGCCCACCAGTATTACATCACTCCAGTTATATTCCTGTATCAGTGCAACAAGGTCTTTATGTTCTTGTTCTTCGGTATTGCCCATTTCTTTCATGCCGCCCAGCCACAACATTTTATTGGGTAGGTCGGCTTTGGCAAAGTTGATAATAGCTGCACGCATGCTGGTAGGGTTGGCATTATATGCATCCAGTATCAACTGGTTGCTGCCCATCTGCATCCATTGAGAGCGGCTGTTGTCAGGATTGTAGGCTCCTATAGCCGTTTTTATCGTATCAATAGAAATGTCGAAGTGTAAACCCACTGCTACCGCTACCATCACATTGGGGAAGTTATATTCGCCTACAAGATGTGTTGGGATCGAGGTTTCTGCACCTTTGCTCAAGACGGCTACTTTCAGGAACATATCGTCCATCAATGGTTTGCCTACGTAGGTAGCATTGGCACTGCCGTAAGTGATCTGCTGCCCGATACCTTGTGCCATGTCCTTCAGGTAGTCAAGGTCGGTATTGCGGAAGATAGTGCCGTTATTGACTCTTAAATAGTCATATAACTCGCCTTTTCCTTTACGTACACCTTCTATGCCTCCAAAACCCTCAATATGTGCTTTGCCACAATTGTTGATGATGCCATGTGTAGGCAGAGCTATTTCGCAGTAAGAGGCAATTTCTTTTTGATGGTTGGCCCCCATTTCAATAACGGCCATTTCTGTATCCAAAGGGATACTTAGTAATGTCAGGGGGACGCCGATATGGTTATTCAGGTTGCCGCGTGTAGCGTGAGTTTTGTATTGTTGCTGCAGTACGCTAGTCACCAGCTCTTTGGTCGTAGTTTTACCGTTGCTGCCTGTTATGGCTATGAATGGTATATTTAATTGTTGCCTGTGGTGCCTGGCCAGAGCCTGCAGGGTACTGAGTACGTCTGCCACAAGTATGCACCTATCGTTAGTGGCATATTCTGCTTCATCTACAACAGCATAAGAGGCTCCTGCATCTAAGGCTTGTAGTGCAAATGTATTGCCGTTGAAGTTTGGTCCCTTCAATGCAAAATAGATATCACCTTCCTTCAGTTTGCGTGTATCTGTCTGTACGGAAGGGTGTTGCAGATATAGCTTGTATAATTCGGTTATTTCCAATTGATCGTGCTTTTCAATAGTGCTAAAATAAGAAAAGAGGTTGCAACAGTTGCAACCTCTTTTCTTTTCTCAATGTCTTTATGTGATTACGCCCTTGCAACCTTGCCCGTTACTGCGTTTTTCAGCACTGCAAATGCACCAAACAGCAGGCCGCTGAATACCAGGTCGCCAACAAAAGTGTTGGCAAAAAAGCTGGTGCCTTCTTTTGTATAGAAAGGTATTGCCATCAGGTAGGTAGTTACCAGTCCCTGGAAGTCAAGACCCCAATAACCTGTCAGGAAAGTACCGAAGTTGGACAAGATGAAGAATATGGCTGAACCTGCGATCGAGTAGCCTGCCACTCTTAAAGGCCTTTGATTCTTCATAGTAGTACCCAGGAAGGTGATGATAGCCATGGCACCGTAAACGAAGAACTGTGAAATATCATAAAAGCCCTTCATGGGGGTGAAAAACTGGATGTAGGTATCGGATACGAACATAGCCAGCAGTGGTAACAGGTAAGCTGCCTTTTTATTTTTAAGTATGGCGCCACTGAATAGCCCTATGGCTGCTACAGGGGCTAAGTTATATATGTGTAACTCGTAATTGACGATACGCACCACCACTGCCAATAATATCAATCCGCCGGCTAAAAGTATATTCGTTCTGTTATTTTTCATTGTCTGAATAAAGTATGTCTTTCTGCAAATGTAAAACCTAGAATGTCAAAAGTCAAAAGTAAATAATAACGTATGTGGATTGTCGTATAGGGTTTATTTAAATTAAAAGCCCCGGAACTGCTCCGGGGCTTTTAATTTGCTTTATGCGAGGTAGTTATTATCTACCATGGCACTGCTTGTATTTTTTTCCGCTACCGCAAGGGCAGGGGTCGTTTCGGCCTATTTTAGGCTCTGCAACAGCAGGCGTCTGCCTCGGGGCTTCCCCGCTGTTGTCATACATATCCCTTTCGTTAGCTGCATAGTCATCACCTGCGGCATCAATTTCTTCTTTGTTCATATGCATCTGGCTCATATCCGTACGTTGCGGCTCCTGCCTTGCAGCTTTTGGCGGCTCTTCCTGCATAGGGATACCGGCGCGCAGCAGGAAGGATACGATGTTCCGGTTGGTATTCAGGAGCATTTCCTTGAAGAGGTTGAAACCTTCGAACTTATATATAAGCAATGGGTCTTTCTGCTCATAAGAGGCCATTTGTACGGAAGAACGCAGGTCATCCATGGCACGCAGGTGCTCTTTCCATGCATCATCTATCAGCGCCAGAGTGATACTCTTTTCAAGTGTAGTGATAACCGGGCGTGAATTAGCCTCTACAGCACCTTTCAGCTCTGTTTGTACCTGTATGCCCCTGATACCGTCAGTAAATGGTATCAGTATGTCTTTGATACGCTCACCATTCTCTTCCTGCAGTCTTGCCAGGTTAGGCTGTATATTAGCAGCAATGGCTGCCATTTTGCGCGTATACAGGCTTTTGGCCTCATGATACAGGTCGTAGCCGATCTTCTCCATACTGGCCTTGTCAAAGCCATTAGCAAGTGATGCATCCGGTTCCATTGCCAGGTGTTTCATTACTTCAATCCTGAAGGCTTCAAAATCACGGTTGTCTTCAAACTGGGTAGCCAGGTCAAGACAAACATCATACATAGCGTTATCCAGGTCGATAGACAAGCGGTCGCCATGTAAAGCATGTCGTCTGCGTTTATAGATAACATCACGCTGAGAGTTCATTACATCGTCAAACTCCAGCAAGCGTTTACGTATACCAAAGTTGTTCTCTTCAACTTTGGTCTGGGCACGCTCTATTGATTTGGTGATCATGCTATGCTGTAGCACCTCGCCTTCTTTGTGACCCATTTTATCCATCAGCGACGCAATACGTCCTGATTGGAACAAACGCATCAGGTCGTCTTCCAGCGATACGAAGAACTGTGAACTACCGGGATCGCCCTGGCGTCCTGCACGACCACGCAACTGGCGGTCTACACGACGACTCTCGTGACGTTCTGTACCTATAATGGCCAGGCCTCCTGCTTCTTTAACACCGGGTCCGAGCTTGATATCCGTACCACGACCAGCCATGTTAGTGGCTATGGTCACGGCTCCTGCAATACCGGCTTCTGCTACGATCGATGCCTCACGTGAGTGTTGTTTGGCATTCAGTACGTTGTGTTTTATCTTTTTCTGTTGCAGCATACGTCCCAGCAACTCCGACACCTCTACTGAAGTGGTACCCACCAGCACAGGACGCCCTTTTGCGGTTAATACCTCTATTTCGTCTATTACAGCTTTGTATTTTTCTCTTTTGGTCTTGTATACAAGATCCTGTTCATCTTTACGTGCAATAGGCAGGTTGGTAGGTATCGTTACTACGTCCAGTTTGTATATCTCCCAGAATTCACCTGCTTCTGTTTCAGCTGTACCGGTCATACCTGCCAGTTTGTGATACATACGGAAGAAGTTCTGCAGAGTAATGGTTGCAAATGTCTGTGTCGCAGCCTCAACTGTTACGTTCTCTTTCGATTCTATTGCCTGGTGCAACCCGTCACTATAACGGCGGCCTTCCATGATACGGCCTGTTTGCTCGTCTACTATTTTTACTTTACCCTCAATAACTACATACTCTACGTCTTTCTCAAACAGAGTATAAGCTTTCAGTAATTGTTGTAAAGAGTGGATACGGTCTGCTTTAACAGCGTAATCCTGCAGTACTATATCTTTTCGTTGTGCTTTTTCTTCATCGCTGACATCCATTTTCTCAATTTCAGCCAACTCTGTAGCAATTTCAGGAAGTACGAAGAAGTTAGGATCCTCTGCATGCCCGGTTATCAGGTTCAGGCCTTTGTCAGTCAGGTCAACACTATTGTTCTTTTCGTCAATTGTAAAGAACAATTCGCTGTCTACTTTAGGCATATTACGCATCTGCTCACCCAGGTAGTAATTCTCTGTTTTCTGCAGTATCTGCCTGTTACCTTCTTCGCTCAGGAATTTGATCAGTGCATTGTTTTTGGGTAAGCCCCTGTGCGCACGGTACAAGTGCAGTCCGCCATTTTCTTTGTCGTTCTTGCCATCAGCTATCAGCTTCTTGGCTTCTATCAGGCTCTTGCTGGCTACTTTTCTCTGTTCCTCTACCAGCTTCTCAATACGAGGCTTCAGTTGTGCAAATTGTTGCTCATCGCCACGAGGCACGGGACCTGATATGATCAGGGGTGTACGTGCATCATCTATCAGTACGCTATCCACTTCATCCACCATAGCATAATGGTGTTTACGCTGCACCATTTCGTCAGGCTGGTGCACCATATTATCACGCAGGTAGTCAAAGCCGAATTCGTTGTTGGTACCGTAGGTGATGTCTGCCAGGTAAGCTTTACGCCTTTCCTCAGAGTTAGGCTGATGTTTATCTATACAGTCCGTTGTCAGGCCCAGGAATTCGAATATCGGCGAGTTCCACTCCTGGTCACGACGAGCCAGGTAATCATTCACTGTAACTATATGCACACCTTGTCCGGCAAGTGCATTCAGGTATGCGGGTAGGGTAGATACGAGTGTTTTACCCTCACCTGTTGCCATTTCGGATATTTTACCCTGGTGTAGAACCATCCCGCCAATAAGCTGAACATCGTAATGCAGCATGTTCCAGGTCACCTGGTTGCCTGCTGCCATCCATGTGTTCTTGTATATTACGTTCTCACCTTCAATGTTGATGTGCTCTTTGTTCACTGCCAACTCCCTGTCCAGGTCTGTTGCTGTAGCAGCCAGTTCCGCGTTGTCTTTGAAGCGGCGTGCAGTTTCTTTTACTACAGCAAATGCTTCAGGCAGTATTTTCAGCAATACTTCTTCCAGCAGTTCATCGCGCCTTTTAGACATTTTATCTACTTCATCGTAAATAGCTTCACGTGCATGCAGGTCAGCATCCGGGTGGTCGTCGCCTTCGGCCTTTTTTGCGGCTATTTCCGCATCAATATCTGCCAGGTATTCACGTATAGTATTCCTGAACTCAACCGTCTTATTTCTGAGCTGGTCGTTGGTCAGGTTATGTAATTCTTCGTAGTATTTATTGATCTCGGTAACAATAGGGGTCAGCTTTTTTACGTCTTTATCAGACTTACTGCCACCGAATATCTTGGAAAGAAAACCTATCATTTTTAAGTTCTGTTATTTTAAAGTTGGTTTTAAACGTGTAAATGTCTCTTAATGAGCTATATATTACCCTTCTGTATCAAATCCCATGCAATATTTGTATAACTGACAGGCTGGCACGTAAGGGGGTCAAAGCTACGCCAAATGCGGCATTTCAACAAGCATGGGCATACGGTAAATGGCAGGGATAAAAATTTTTTATTGTAATAGCTTGCAGGGCAAGAAATTTTTTATGTATTTTGGGGAATAAATTCAGAAAAAGCAATTAATTATGAAAAAAGCCTTCATCCTCGTTACAACTGTTTTGGTATCAGTGTTCATGGCAAACAGTGGTTTTGCGCAAGAAGATGAATTAGTAAGGGTATTCCGTTGGTATAACCCAACAGATCAAAACTATGTAACCGTAGCAGATGGTGAGTTCCAGGAAGGACAATTGTTGAATTGGAACTGGAAAGACAAAACACCGGTGTTTGTGGCTTATCGTAACCCTGCTCCTGACCGTGTAGCAGTTTATCGTTGGTACAATCCGCACACTAAAGATTACGCAAGCATCGCAGAAGATGAGTTCAGCGATGACGATATGATCAAAATGGGATACACTGACAAGAGTTTGCAGTTCTATGCTTTAACTCGTCGTGGTCCTAACACGGTAGAAGTATACCGTTGGTATGTTCCTAAAAATCACGATTGGGTAACTGTTCCTGAGGAAGGTGATACTGATAACTACTACAAAAAAGGCTATCGTCGTAAAACTTTCCAGTACTACGGTATCAAACGTAGCACAGACGCTACTCTGTACAATCAACTGTAAGTACATCTAAATTATAAGCGACCGCCGCGGGTTTCCCGTGGCGGTTTTTTTGTTGGTGTCAGGTCATGTGTCCAACCAACACGTTTAAGCGTAATTCCGGCCTCTGTTTTAGTCATCCTGCAGTTTATGGGCATTAGGGTATGGGCGAGGCGTAGCGTTCTTTAATATCGAGGTAATGATCTAACCGATCGCTCATAAGTCATTAGCCGGGAGCTCTGCAAAATGCAATAATATCTCTTACGGGGTGTATTAATAAAATATGCCTGCAGCGGTCTTTAAGACGCTTCTGCAGGCATATTCTGCGGCAGGGCAATAATGGTGCTTATTATACCTTAATACCCCCAAGATCCTATTTGGTACACCAATACTCCATAGAGCTACATACTGCCAGGTTAGGTGTGCTTTGTGTACATGCCTCAGTACCTGAATTAGAGATCATAAAGTGCAGGGTATGTTGTCCCGCAGCTACTGTATAATACTCAGAGGTTGCTCCGGGCCCCAGGGTAGTTATTACAGAGCCATCCCAAACAACGGAATAGGTTTGGCTCGTGCCCGTTTTGTTAATAAACCGCACGGAAGCTGTGTTATTGGCCTCGCACTTCTTTGTCTCACACAAGGTGCCTGTATAGCCCGTAGGGCAGTTGCATGCGCCGTTGACACATGTTCCCCCGTTCTTACACGAGATGTTGTCACAACTGTCAGTCTTGGTGCAGCCTGTATACAAGGCAATACTAAAAGATGAGATTGTGATCATTGCTGCAATAATAATGTTGCGTTGCATAGTTTGTATGTTTTATGCAAAGCTATTGCGCAGTTATATATGGAAATATGATTAATGTCATGTTCCGGTTTCATTGAAAAGATATTATTAACAGGTGGACGTTTGTTTTTTTGTGTCAACTCAAACAATCCTTATTCAGGGTATTCGCCCTTTCTAATAAACAGGAACAATCTTCAAAATTACAGTCTATATAATCCTCATCTTGTATCATAGCTCCTGAGGGAATGTAGGCGTTTTAGTTAAAGGAACATTGCATGCTTAGCAAAGGGTGAACTGCTATATTATTAACCATAAAAAAAGGATGCCATTTGGCATCCTTTTTTACACTATTTGTAGTCTTCGATTATCTTCTTGGAGCGCGGCCTTTACCACCGAAGTAGTTACCAGCCCTTTCGCCATTGTCACCATTAGGAGAACCTAAGCGATCCATAACGCAACGGAAACCAACAGTAGAGCTAGCCTTGTAAGCGTGCATGAAACGGCGTGTACCCGGATTCATGTAGTATGCGCGATCATTCCATGAACCACCTTTGATAACTTTAGCTTCGTTGTTGATCAGGGTGTTAGTACCGTATGCATATGTGAACATAGAAGCGCTGTCACCATCCTGGTAGTTCCTCAGGTCAGCATCCAGTCCGTCAAACCTTTCATAAGATGCCATTTCAGTGCTATCCATCAGGCGTGTTTGTAAGTGACCCAGTGTATCTTTTTCTTCCAGTGCGTTATCTTCAGCCAGCCTTACATATGTTTCGTAAACATTACCACGGAAAGGACGGAAGTCATTCAGATCGCGTGTATAAGGACGGTAAGTATCCAGAACCCACTCAGAAACGTTACCTGCCATGTTGTACAGGCCATAAGAGTTAGGAACATAAGAAGTAACAGGAGCAGTTACGTCAGCGTTGTCGTTCAGACCACCGGCAACACCCATTACATCACCTTTACCACGTTTGAAGTTACCCAGGAATTCACCTTGGTATGAGTTACGCAGGCCATAACGGGTTGTGTATGCATCACCCCAAGGGTAAACGTTGCGGTCAGTGATAACTTCTTCACCACGACGACGCTTGGTCTCAGGCTCAGGATTATTACCAATGTTACCCAGTGCAGCGTATTCCCACTCAGCTTCAGTTGGCAGGCGGTAGTTTGGCAGCAATTGTCCGTCAGAGTACCTCATGTTACGAGAACCAGAACCTTGTGGATCCAGGTCTTTTTTACGGCCTTTAGCTGGTAAACCTTCATATTGACCGTTTACATAAGTTTCACTATCAAAGATATCTTCGTTCACCTGGTTAGGATTCCTCTTCAGGCGACCTGATTTTATCATGATCATTTCGTTAACACGGTCACTACGCCATTTAGCGAAAGCGCGTGCCTGGTGCCAGTTAACACCTACAACCGGATACATATCGTATGCAGCTGCACGGAAGTAATACTGTACATATGGTTCGTTGTAAGACAATGCAGAGCGCCAAACTGATGTGTCAGGCATTGCATCTGCTATAACCAATGGATAGTCAGCACCATATGTGCGGCTTAACCAGTAGATATACTCGCGGTAGTGTACGTTCGCTACCTCGGTTTCGTCCATGTAGAAAGAAGATACCGAAACAGTACGCGGAACATTGTTCCTGTCTATATGCAGGTCTTCTTCGGTTTGTCCCATAGTAAAACGACCACCTTCAACGAAAGTAAGGCCGGGGCCGGTTTGCTGGCCATGATAGTTAGCCACATCAAAACCGCCAAGGCGTGGGTCGTTATAGTCCCAACCAGTTACACGGGAAACTCCGGATGGTTTACTGTTGGACGAACAAGCCGAAAAAATGGTTGCCGCGCCTATACAAAGCAGTGTCACGCCGAGAAGAGATCTTTTCATAATCAAAGAAAAATATTTGCTACAAATTGTGTTGAATAATCTGTTAAAGTGTTACAATATTAGAGTGTTCTTTTCAAAATGTCAAGCTTTATAGGAATAATGCTAAAAAAATGTTGTTTTTCTTGTTTTTTCCAAAAAAATAATAATATGGCAGCCTGTTTCGTTAGTGCTATGTAAGTGACTGTCTGCTGACGCGTCTGAACTTATAAAGAACTATCTTTGACACACCCATAAATATTATGAAAATTAATAAGAAAAACAGGTTTTTTCAAACTTTAGTGGTTTTTTACATGGTACTTTCCGGATGGACGGTTGTTGCGTCTGAAAGTACCACTTTTAACGTACAACCGTTAGATATACAGGCGGGTTATATCGCTCACAGAATTTACCTGCATGACTATGCTGTTCCCACTATTGAAATAAGTGGTGTGACATATTCTGCTATAGATAAATTGCCGGAAGACGCTTTTCCGTCTTCTGTTCAGCGTTTTGATGTGCTGATGGGACTAGACAGGAAAAAGCCGTTTGCCATTGTACGTATTCCTGCTTTTTCCGTGAAAGAGGATGGTACATTACAACAGGTAACAGGTTTAACGATAAAATACACTGAAAATACTGTTCCTGAACCGGTTGTGGATAATGGCCGTGGTGCTGCCAAAACAACAGCAGATGTTAATTCACCCCTCGCAACGGGTACCTGGTATAAAGTAAGTGTTCCGTCAACAGGTCTTTACAAGGTAGATTACAATTTCCTTTCTACGCAACTGGGTGTAACGGGTATCCCATCTTCCCAGATCAGGGTATTTGGCCATGGAGGTAAAATGCTCCCTGAACAGAATCCCCAAACCGGTGTGAAAGGACTGACCGAGAATGCTATATGGGTAAATGATGGAGGTGACGGCAAATTCGACCCTGGTGATTACTTCGTGTTTTATGCGCAAGGACCGGTAAACTGGGTGCCAAATTCAGACAGGTCCATGCTTGTACAGGAAAAGAATTATTATGCGGACAAGGGCTACTACCTGCTGAACTTTGATGCGAAAGCTGAAAAAAGAGTAACTACGCAAATCAATAAACCATCGGGTAACCTTATTGTAAATACTTATTCAGGAGCTGTTTTGCACGAAGAGGACCTGGCCAACCCGCAAAACTTTGGTAAAAGATGGTGGGGCGAGGAGTTTAGCAGCGCCCCCGGCAAAGAGAATACTCATAGCTTTACTCTTGACATCGGCAGCATGCTGGATACTGTTGAGTTCAGGACGCATGTAGTAAATACTTCTACTGCACCAGGTATTTTCACCTTATCGCTGGATGGTAAACAGATGTCTACATTAGATGTATCTGCTACCAACAATTATGATTATGCGCCTAAAGCTATGGGGCAGGAGGCGATTTGGAGGTTACCTCATCCCGGTAAATCGGCAACTATTACAATTACTTACAACACGAACTCAAGCGAAGGTTCCGGCTGGCTGGATTATATCAGGGTAAATGGCAGAAGGCCTTTAAGTGTAGAAGGTAACTCAAATGTTTTTTGCGATCTGAATAGCGTGGGGGCAGGCAATGTCGCAACGTACCGTGTTTCCAACGCTGGTTCCGGCACACAGGTATGGGACGTAACAGATCCGCAAAATCCTGTAAGAATGGATGGTAACCTCGTTGGTGGTAATGTATACGAATTTGTACAGGATGCATCGTCTTTACATCGTTTTGCTGTTGTAAATGATGCGGGTAGTCTTGATGCTCCCGAATTTGTTGCCACCGTTCCTAATCAGAATCTCTACGGTTCTGCTCCTGTGGATTTTATCATTGTAACACACCCCGATTTTAAGACAGCTGCGGAGAAACTTGCGGAATTTCATCGTAAACGCAGTGGTATGCGAGTGATTGTGGCAACTACAACGCAGGTATATAATGAGTTCTCATCTGCCGGTCAGGACATATCAGCCATTCGCGATTTTGCACGTATGTTCTATGAGCGTGCAGGCATGAATGATGCGGACATGCCGCGCTATTTATTACTGCTTGGAGATGCCTCATACGACTATAAAGACAGGATAAAGAGCAATACCAACTTTGTACCTACTTTCGAAGCATTAGAGTCGTTTGATTTTCTGAATACTTACAGCAATGATGACTTTTTCGGCTTTCTGGATGCCGGAGAAAATATTGAACGATATGATATAGTCAATGCATTGGATATAGGTGTCGGGCGCATACCGGCCAAGAGTGCTGAAGAAGCAGATAGGGTAGTGGATAAGATCATACACTACAAGAGCCCCGCAACTTTAGGTGCATGGCGATTGAATGCATTATTTGTTGCTGACAACGAAGATGCTGCAGGTGAGCACCTGGATGATGCAGAAACCATGGTTCGCACAGTAGCAGAACGCAGTAATATTCATAACCCTGTAAAGGTATATGAAGATGCGATCCAGTTCATCTCCACACCAGGCGGTCAAAGAGCGCCCGATGCTAATAAAGCTATCAACGACGGCATATTCAAAGGTTTGTTCATGTTCAACTACAACGGACATGGCAATACAAGTGTACTGTCTCACGAACGTATATTGACAAAGGACGACTACAACAAATGGAGGAATATTGATAAGATGCCGTTTATGGTGACTGCTACGTGCGATTTCGGGCAGTTCGATCAGCCTTCTTTTGTGTCATCGGGTGAGGAATTGATGCTGAAATCTGATGGTGGTGTAATAGCTACGCTCACTACCACACATCTTGTCTATGCTTATGCAAACGAGATACTGAACCGGGAATTCCTTTCAGCCCAGTTTGAACATATAAATGGAAGGTGGAACACTTTCGGAGATGCCATGCGTATTGGTAAGAATGGCACATACAGTAAAGCTTCATCCACCTCTGACGTAGTTAAGAACTTCCGCAAATTTGCGCTGCTCGGTGATCCTGCCCTTGAGCCAAACTTCCCCAGGTACTTCATACATACTACTTCAGTAAAAGATGGTGCTACCGGTACCGGCACTAATACCATCGGAGCGTTGGGAGAGTATATAATTGATGGAGAAGTAACTGATGTAAATGGCAGCATTTTGACAGACTTTAATGGTGTACTTGCAGTAACGATTTTTGATAAAGCGCGTACGGTCAAGACCATTACACCGGGTATAGACAAAACATTCCGGGTGTTGAATAACACTATATACAAGGGCAAGGCTACAGTGGATAAAGGCAAGTTCTCCTTTGCTTTTATTGCACCCAAGGACATTAACTACGAGATGGGTAATGGAACCATTAGTTTTTACGCAGACGATGGAGAGACCGATGCTGCAGGCCGCGATACTACTGTGAAAGTGGGCGGGTATTCGGATAATCCCATCAGGGAGAATGATGCACCTGTAGTGAAACCTTTCATTAAAGACAGCCTTTTTATAAATGGTGGTCTTACAGGTACCAACACGGCTATTTTTGCCATACTGGAAGACGAAACAGGTATAAATGTATCCGGAAATTCTATAGGACACGATCTGGTTGCTATACTTGACGGAGATGTTTCAAAGCCGTATATCATGAACGATTACTACGAAACGGCTCCTAACACCTATAAAAGAGGGTACGTCTATTTTCCCGTAGATGGTATTCCTGACGGAAGGCATCGTTTTACGGTAAAGGCATGGGATGTGAACAATAATTCAGGCGAAGGGTATGTAGATTTTGAAGTGGCCAACGGAGAAATCGTTAAAGTGAAAGATCTGATGAATTATCCTAATCCGTTCAAAGATCAGACACATTTTGTTTTTGAGCATAACCAGCCAGACGTTGACCTTTCTGCAGAAATTAACATATATACCACATCGGGGGTATGGGTGCGTAATCTGAAACAGAACTTCATTACAACAGGCAGCCACAGCAATGAAATTACCTGGGATGGCACAGATAACAATGGTGCGAAACTGCCTGCAGGTATGTATATTTACAGGATGATGATAGCCACAGAAGACGGTATTAAGAACACAGCATACCAAAAATTGGTTATCGTACGTTAATATATGGGCCGCTTTGTTTAAATTGCGGCATGTTCAGCAGGACATAAGTCTGGATTTGCCCCTTATAATAAATCGGATACCTTTGCAAAACTTGAAAATAAATTATAAAAGAATGGCAAAACGCTTTGCTTTAATCGGACTGAGCCTGGTAGCAGGAATGATCTCTAATGTTTCTGTAGCACAGAAGGCAAACCTGTCCGGTACGACCAACACCGTAACAACTGCAGTACCTTTTTTGAGAATCTCACCCGATGCCCGTTCAGGTGCAATGGGTGATGTTGGTGTAGCAATAGACCCGGATGCAAATGCTCAATACTGGAACGTAGGTAAAATACCTTTCGCCTCCAAAAAATATGGCGTATCTGCTACATATACGCCATGGTTGAAAGACCTGGTGCCGGATATATACCTGGCTTACCTTTCAGGTTTCGCAAAATTCGGTGAGAATGATAACCAGGCTATCAGCGCCTCTCTGCGTTACTTCTCGCTTGGGGAAATAAACTATACAGACATAAACGCTAACCCAATAGGTACAGGTAAGCCCAATGAGTTTGCTTTCGATCTGGGTTATTCTCGTAAGCTTTCAGAATATTTATCTGCGGGTCTGTCTTTCAGGTATATCAATTCTTCTATCGCTTCAGGTTTGGGTGCTACTACTCCCGGAATTGATTACAAACCGGGTAATGCTTTTGGTGCCGACCTGGGTGTGTACTACAATAAGAAAACTGATATTGACGAGTTCCGTTCGCGTAAATTGGCACTGGGTGCTGTATTGAGCAATGTGGGCTCTAAAATATCATACACCTCTACCCGCAAAGATTTTATTCCTATTAACTTAGGTTTGGGTGGTGCTTATACATACCAGGCTGATGCATACAATGCTATCACATTCGCTTTAGACCTGAACAAACTATTGGTGCCGACACCGCTTGATAGTAACACAGACCCTAATACAGGCCCCGATTATTACATCCCTACAGATAAGGGTGTTGTGTCAGGCATGCTGGGTTCTTTTGGCGATGCTCCGGGTGGTTTCAGCGAAGAGATGAAGGAGATACAAATTTCTGCCGGTGCTGAATATTGGTATCAACAACAATTCGCAGTTCGTGCGGGTTACTTCTACGAAAATAAATACAAAGGAGACCGTAAGTATTTTACAGTTGGCGTGGGTGTACGTTACAACGTATTTGGCCTGAACTTTGCTTACCTGATACCTTCAGGCAGCGGTATCAACAGGAACCCGCTTTCTAACACTTTCCGCTTCTCATTATTGTTCGAATTTGATAAGCTGGATAATAAACCGGAACCAACTACACCTTAAGAATAAGATATTTGATTCTATCACTCCCGTCTCGGTTATACTGAGACGGGATTTTTTTTGTACCCGAAACATATATATATTGATTTGAATTTTATTTTAGTTATATGTTATTTTATATGTATGTTTATGAAAATTTTATTGCATGAAAAAAGCTATGATCGCGGCCTTAGCTATAATAGTGTTCGGCATATCGGGTTGCAATGATAAATACTGTGATAAGGTATGTAAAGACTGCGAAACCCTTGACAAGGACCTATGTAAGTGTGAAGTGAATTCGAGCATCACACAAAAATGTGAAGACTCCGGTCACGGACATTTCAATGCTGACAATTGCGAGTGCGACTGCAATGATGGTTGGGCAGGAGTGAATTGCGATACGCCGCTGGTTGACAAAATAATGTATGCTGTTATGAAGACCAACAGTACCGGTAAAACAAGACAATTTTCCACCGGCGATGTTAAAGTAACAACACATAAAGGTACAGGTGGCAATGATACTCTTGTGATACATGGTTCTAACGGTCAGAATGATTATGCAGAATTTGTAGTGTATACAGACCTTAATTCAATTGTATCATCAATAAAATATCCTATCACACGCATATGGAGCCCGAATGTCGCCATACCATTAATGGCAGATCCTGACTTGCCGGGTGTACCTTTTATAAGCCCGTCAGGAACTCAGAACGGAGAATTGAATATCGAATATTTTCAACTGGACCCGTTGATATTGAAGGCAACATTCAGTTGTACTTTAGAGGAGTTTGGTAACAGCCAGAATACAATTACGGTAACTGAAGGAAAAGTAGGGTACAAGTGATAGCATTTCAGCTTATATCCATTCGCTAAGTTCCAGCCAGCGAAGTTCTTTAGCTTCCAGTTCGTTGGTTAGTTCTATCATGCGCTGGTTTACTTTTTCCAGTTCTTCGTAAGGTAGGTTGCTGCTCATTTTTTCTGCCAGTTCTGTTTTCTCTTTTTCAAGCAGTGGCAGGTCTTTTTCTATCTGTTCAAATTCGCGTTGTTCTTTGTAGGACAGTTTCTTTTTTTCTTTTTGTTTTTCAGGTGTTTGTTCGGCTTTAGCCTGCGCGCTTCCCTGTGCTTCCTGTTTTTTTGCCTCTAGTTCCAGTCGTTCCTGCTCTTTCTGCCATATCCTGTATTGTGTGTAGTTGCCGGGGAAATCTCTGATCACGCCATCGCCCTCAAATACAAACATGTGGTCTACCAGTCTGTCCATAAAATACCGGTCGTGCGATACTATTACCAGGCAACCCTGGTAATTTTCAAGGAAGTTTTCCAGCACAGATAACGTGGGCAGGTCAAGGTCATTGGTAGGTTCGTCCAGTATCAGGAAGTTGGGGTTGCGAAAGAGGACAGTGAGTATCTGCAGCCTTTTCTTTTCGCCACCGCTTAGTTTTGACAGGTAGGTGTATTGTTGGTCGGGCGAGAACAAGAACAACTCTAGGAACTGGGCCGCGCTGAGTGTACCCCCTTTAGCTAACGGAAAGCTTTCGGCGATGCCTTTCACATATTCTATCACCCGCATATCTTCTTTTATCTCCAGCCCTTGTTGCGAGAAGTTGCCGAAAACAACGGTCTCGCCAATGTTTACTTTGCCGCTATCTTGTAGTTCCAGTTGCTGCACTATTTGCAAGAAGGTTGATTTCCCTGCCCCGTTCTTGCCTATAATACCGATTCTTTCGCCTTTCTTAAAAGTGTAATCAAAGCCTTTCATCAGCACCTTGTCGCCATAGCTTTTGTACACCTTTTTCATCTCTACCACTTTGCCGCCCAGGCGGTTCATCTTCATCTGCAGCTCTACCTGCTTGTCTTCTACCTTTTGTTTAGCGCGGCTTTCTACATCGTAAAAATTATCTATCCTGCTACGAGCCTTTGTGCTTCGGGCTTTGGGCTGCCTGCGCATCCATTCCAGCTCTTTACGGTACTCATTCTTAGCTTTATCAATACTTGCCAGTTGATTTTCTATACGTGCTGCTTTCTTTTCCAGGTAGCTTTCATAATCACCTTTATAAGTATGCATAGCGCTGCCATCTATCTCCCATATCACATCGCACACTGCATCCAGGAAATAACGGTCGTGGGTGACCATTAATAGTGTCACCTTTTCCTGGTTCAGATAGTGCTCCAACCATTCTACCATACCCACATCCAGGTGGTTGGTAGGTTCGTCCATAATGAGCAATACATGCTTATGCTCAAAACCTATGTCTATCAACGTTTGGGCCAGTGCAACACGTTTACGTTGCCCGCCCGACAGGGTGTCTACCCGTTGCTCCAAGTTATGAATGTTCAGCTTGCCGAGTATCTGTTTCACTTTAGCTTCAAAGTCCCAGGCACCCAACTCATCCAGTTTTGCCAGTGATTCTCCCAGTAAAACAGGGTCTTTTTCTGCTGACTCCATGATGCGCTCATAGTCCCGCAAAGCCTCTGCCACAGGGTGTTTGTAGTGGAAAATATTATCAAGTACAGAGAGATTTTCTTCAAACTTCGGCTCTTGTTCAAATAGTGCGACCGTTACATCTTTGTGTACCCACAGTTTGCCACTGTCCGGCACATCTTGCCCCGCAAGTATCCTTAGCAGAGTAGACTTACCGCTGCCATTTTTTGCCACCAGCGAGATCTTATCACCCTCACTGATATGAAACGTAATGTCTTCGAATAATGGTTTTATTCCAAATGATTTACTGATACCTTCTGCCGAAACGTAATGCATAGGGCGCAAAGATAAGGGATGCTTAAACTTTACTGTAACAATTAATAATCCTTAAATTCATGCAAAGGATTAAAATATGTTGATATGAATTAATATATTTAATCAGGCAAAATCTACTGTTATGGTAAAAATAAATTTCCTGGTTACAGCACTTGCTGCGCTTATCCCGTTAGTTACGGGCTCAATATGGTACAATCCCAAAGTGATGGGTAATGCATGGATAAAAACCACTGGTCTTGCAGAAGAGAAACTCAGAGAAGCCAATATGGCTGTTGTGTTTGGCATGACACTGGTTTTCAGTTTCATGCTGTCGCTGATTATGAATGTAGTCGTCATTCACCAGTTTGGGTTTCAGTCTATGCTTATGGAAGAAGTTGATTTGTTTACACCGGGTTCTGAAGCCAACACATTCTTTACAACAACGATGGAAAAGTATGGACATACGTTTCATACGTTCAGGCACGGTGCTTTTCATGGTATTATTATGGCCATATTCTTCGTAACGCCTGTCATAGGCATCCTTGCATTGTTTGAACGTAAGGGTGCGAAATATATATTGATACACATGGGCTATTGGCTATTGACATTAGCACTTATGGGTGGCGTTATTTGCCGGTTCTCATAACTCAAGATATTTGTGACTAATAGAGGGGGCACATTGTGCTCCTTCTATTAGTTGGCTTTTTCGTATGCTTCTTTCAACCAGGACAAAAGCTCGCTGTCAATTTCCTTCGGGTTGGTAAGTTGTACCCTATGTGTACACATAGCTCCAAATGGCCCGGAATTACCCAGCCTTTCAGTGGTCGGTTTGTCTTTTAGTTTTAGCCCCAGGTCAATTCGTGTTTTTGTAGCAGGTTTTATCAATGCAAACTGTTTTTTGCGAATGATACTCACGCTGTCTTTTTTAGGGGTGATGGTGATATCATTACCAAATTTCCCGATCTGTTTTAGCAATCCCTCGTATATGGGTCTTAATATTTCCTTTCCTTTATACTGTGTCTCTACCAGTTCGCCGGCATCATGCGATGCAGCATCAGTACCCAGGGTTTTTAAAGCTATCAGGTTAGCATATCCATGGGTCAGGCTATGTTCGGTCTTAAGGTGGTCAAGGATCGCCTTATACTTATCCAGTTTAGTTTTCCTGGCTAATTTTATCCAATCTTCCAGCGACCTGCCGGTTTTTTCCAATAGTCCTTTTTCCATAAGTAAGTTTTAGAAATTGATCACCTCAATTTAAGAAATTATACTGACCGCAATTCTGAAAAATACTTAATGCCGTTTTTGCACGACAACTGTACAAAATGATAGCCACGTTATGCGTGGCTGTCTTGTAGTTTGTTTCGCAACGGTCTTCATCGTTTCACTAATTTCAAAATACCTATCTTCCCATATTCATCCTTGTCATCTACAGCAAGTATATAAATGCCAGGGGGCAGTTTATCTGTATTCAGGTGTTTTGTTCCACCAGTTACAATGGTGCAGTAAACATCCTGTCCATAAATATTGCGTAGGGATACATTATAATTATGTCCCTTTTCCGTACCCCCGGTGATCACCAGTTCGTCTCCGGCAAAAGTGGCCGTTACAGGCAGGTTTGTAATGGTTACGTCAGCTATTGCAACAGGGTCTTCATCCAGCAGGTATGCCACTTCCAGTGTCGTGTTGGTAATACCTGCCATTGTGATTGTTGAATCAATACGCAGCAACGGGCTGCTGTGGTCCAGGTCGTACCAAAGAAAACTCCCTTTATGTATCGTGCCGGAAACGCCCGATACCGTTCCGGAAATATCTTCTGTGATATACATCCTGATCACGTTCTCGAATGTGTCATTGGGCAATATCAGTTTGCCGAAAGATTCTACTGTATCGATAATATTCCCACCTCCTGTTATTGCCGTGCCAGTCACATTAAATGTGTCAATGTATCGATTGGTATACGTCATGGGTAGCATGATAATACGTTTGCTATCTGTATAGCTGAGCGTATCTGGTGTGCTGCTACTGCTGTCTAATATACCCAGTTCATATACACCATTTGATGTATACTCATAAAAGGTGTATTTCTTGCCTACCTGTTGTACAATGCTCGCACTGGGGAATGGCATAGTAGAATTACGTTCTATATACTTGGCTTTTGTAGTGTCGCTCGCTACTTTGGGTGTGAGACCTGAAAAATCCCACGTCTGTGCCGATCCTGTTGTGCCCGGGGGCATAAAGTTGCATTTCATTGTTTTCACTACTGTAAATAGTGAGTACTTTTCTCCTTTGGTTGTACTTATCTGTGCGGATAGTTGTATGGGGAAGGTAACAACCATACACAAAAAGATAGTAGAAATAATAAATTTCATAACAGTATTGGTTTGGTGTTACCAGTACTGCCACAAAAACCATACCGTGTATTGTTAAAATTTTAAATATGATATTGCTGATATGCAACGAGCTAATACCCAGTGAGTAATACACTGTGTTGACAATATGACAATTTGCTGGCGGGCTGGTAAACTTCCTGTTTTCAGCTTATTTGCGAGCTACCAGCCTTATCAGCTCAGCTGTACCCTGGTGGAAACTGCCTTCATTCAGTTCTTCAGTTGTCGTCAATAACAGTTCTATGTTCAACGATGAAAAATCTTTGCGCAACATATCTTCTGTATACAACATGCTTATGTCTTTCGGCCCGCCCGATGTACGATCCAGTTGTGTTGGGTTAAAGGCTTCAATAATAAGAGTACCGCCCGGTTTCAGCCAGGCAATAATTCTTTTATGAAAAGCCTCCCTGTTGAATGGTGAAAGATGAAAGAAGATCATGGCTATAGCATCAAAACTGTTATCCAGGGCTTCAAAACTACTTGTGTCTGCCAATACATAATCAAAAATATAGCCTGCCTCTTTAGCATTACGCATTGCGTTTTCTATGGCTACTTCGCTACTGTCAAAAGCGGTCACTTCCCATCCTTTGCGCTCGGCATAAATAGCATTGCGGCCTTCGCCTTCTCCGGGTAGTAAAAGGTTGCCGGGTGTTAGTTTGTCCAGTTCCTGTTTGAAGAATTGATTAGGCTCTTTGCCGTATATATTATTGTGAGTAGCGTATCGCTCGTTCCAGATCTTGTACATGACGTCGCAAAGATAATTCATTCATTGCCTTGTAGGCTAGCTTTGAATGTATTTTACTTTTATTTAATCATCTTTATTTATTCAGCCCTAACAGCTCGTTGATAAAGGTATCCCTGCAGGTTAATGAACCACATGCAGCAGGCTCACCGCCAGGTGCGGCATTTAGTTGTACCAGCCCGTTTGCACCTGTAATGTTTCCATTTAAAAGGAGTTGCATAGCAGCTATTCTCTTATCCATATCTGATCCTGACAAAAGGAAAATAGCCGTTTCGCCTGTTGGCATAAAGCCGGCGTGTTGCTGCATCTTCATCCCTCCAAACTCTGAAAAGCGCCTATGGTAGGTAGCATTTTCAATAAAGAACGCATCGAGCAGCTGGGGTTTTACATAAGGGGCCAGGGCCAGGGCAACCACCAGTCTTTCTCCAAAAGACAATTGTTTGACCATAGTACCGTAAAAGGTATCAGCAGGTACTGCAGGAGGGACTATCTCTTCGATCGACGCATTAGTTACTTCCAGTTGAAAGTATATCCTCATGCAACTATCTGTTACTTTGGCCAGCCATTCCATTTCTGCTGACAGTATTTGCCCTGTGGTCATAATATTCGTTGTTGATTTGAGGCGCAAAGATAGGTTAATCTGTATTAGACGATATTACAATGTGCTTCGGTTATGGGTGTTTATTCTATACGTATTTTGTGAGATCGTAAAAACACATGAGAATTACTTGTGTATTAATAACTTGATGTTAACCAACTTTTCCTTTTCTAAAATATGCGCATATTCAGTAGTTCATTATATTCGTACTCGCCAATTCTTTGCTTTTGATAATTCGTTTTTGGTTAACTCTATTTGTCCTATTAGTTGCACATGTTTCTAATGCGCAATATGAATATCTTTTGCACAAATCTTATGCTGAGCAATACCAGAGTTATGACAGCCTGTTTAACTTCATAGAGTTTCTACAGATGGATTCAGCCGATGCGTATCATCGCATCAATACCATCAAACAGATGGCGGTGCAGGCAGGCGATAATGAGCTCGTGCTGGAAGCACTGCTTGGTGAATGCTCTTATCTGCTATATGGCAACCTGAACAAGAGCCAGTATTACTACTCGGCTCTGTATGGCAGGGCGCATAACAGTGATTTGTACATCACAAAGCTGACAAAGTTATTGCAACTAGCGGAAGCACAGGACAATATGACCATGCAGGTACGCACACATATTCTGCTGGGGTTGGAGTATCATGAAAGGAACAACTTGATCAGTTCCCTGATGCATTTTTCAAAATTCTACACGCTGATTCACGAAATTCCTTTCGAACAATTTCCTACCAAAAAGCACTTTTTGCTGTACATGGGTAAATTCTATTATCAATTTGAAGCCTATAAAGACGCGGAAAAATATCTTTTGTATGCACAGGAGGTACCCCCTTCTTACATGATACACGAAGAGGCGGATGTCTTTAACACTATGGGACTGATCAAAAGGCAATTAAAAGAATACGACTCAGCAATTTATTATTTTACTAAAGGGCAGGAGGTTGCCTGGAAGCAAGGTAGCACCACATGGAGGCATATTTTAGGAGGCAACATAGGTATAGTGTATTACCTGAGGGGCGAGTATAAGAACGCTAAACCTTTATTGATAAACGATATCAATACCAGCCTCGAGCGTAACGATTACAGCAATGCCATCAACTCGATCATCAAACTGGCAGATATCTATTATCATCAAAAAATTTATGATAGTGCGTTCCAATATGCCGAAACGGGCAGGTGGGCGGTAGATAGCGTTCGCCCTGCTTATAAATACAAGGTTGAGCTATACCGGTTGATGGGAGAGCTGGCAGTTGCACGTGGCGATATGAAAAAAGCCTACCTGTATTCAGATTCTGCTATGGTAGCAAGGGATAGCCTGGATAATGACCAACAGGTAAAACAACTTATGCTGGCCCGCCACCAGTTAGAAACCAATATCAATAACTCTGAAGTAGCAATGTTGAGATCGGAAAAAAGGATCAGTATTCTGCTGCGCAATAGTTTGATAGGTGGCTTCGTACTTTTATCAGCCATTGTTTTTATGGTAATTTATATTCGCAATAAGCAAAAGCAGAATAAGGAACAAATGTCTTTGGCTGCTTTGTATAATGCGCAAAACAGGCTGGCAGATTTTACCAAAACCGTACACGAAAAAAATGCTCTGCTTGAGACCTCTGAGCAGGAAATAACCCGGCTGAAAGAAAAACTGGACAACTACGGTACTAAGGAGCAATCAGAAGATATTATTCCCAAACTGCAGAATAGTACCATCCTGACCGATGATGAATGGGAAGATTTCAGGCAGTTGTTTGAACAGGTTCACTCCGGTTTTTTATACAGGTTACGTGAGAAGTTTCCCAATTTATCACCTGCTGAAACCCGTTTTATAGCGCTTAGCAAACTGAAACTTGATACTAAAGAAATGACCAATATCCTGGGAGTGAGCAGCTCTACAGTACGTACGCATAAATACCGTTTGCGCAAAAAACTAAATCTCGCAGACGATGAGTCCTTTAGTAAAATGATTGATGAAATATAGTTTAATGTATCCTTTCGTCTTTTTTATTATTATTTCTACGCAATTATAAGTTGTTAAATGCCATTGATGTGACGTTTTTTCGACGGTTTTGCAACGCAATTTAAATGGTGTTGCGACAGCAATTAAGCGCTGTTTTGTACGCGATGTCTCTCCGTATATGCATTTTTGTTCATGATTAATAATCAGCAAAACTCACCTGTGTGGAAGGCATATTTAAGACTAATACCCGCATCCATATTTATTTCGCCGGTAGTGTTTCTGCATTTCGAAAAAAGACAAGGCAACTAGATCAAAATGTCAATTGTCGAAAAAATGTATATAAAAACAATCAGTGTAACAATAGGGCTTAGGTATAGCCATATCCCCAATAATAAAAATAACTACCGGTATGAAAAAAACTTCAATCAGAATTCTGCTATGCATGCTTTTAGCTATGTTGCCAGGGCAGACGACATTTGCAACACTCAGTGGTACCTATACCATTGATCCCGGAGGCACTGCCTCTTCAACGGTCTATTTGAGTCTGACGTCTGCTATTTCCGACATTACCGGCGGTACACGTGCTGATGGAGGTACACCCAATGGTGCAGGAGTAAGCGGCCCTGTTATTTTCGAACTGGCCAGCGGCTATACCAGCTCAGGAGAAACTTTTCCATTAACTCTTGGCGCGGTAAGTGGTGCAAGCAGTAATAATACAATCACAATTAGACCTGCAAGCGCTGTTAGTTCTATGCTGAACGTAAGTGCAAGCAATGGCACAGCCATTTTTTATATAAATGGTGGTCAATATTGGACGGTAGATGGTCGCCCTGGTGGTAGTGGCAGTAGCAAATTACTGACCATTTCCAACACAAACACAGGTGGGTCGACTGTAAGGTTCATAAACGAAGGAAGTAACAATACACTTCGTTACTGCCGTATACTGGGTAATAACGGTAGTACCTCTTCAGGCGTAATTGATTTCGCTACGTCAACTGCTACAAACGGAAATCGTTCTAATCTGATAGATTATTGTAATGTTGCTGATACCTCATCAAAACCTACCATAAGTATTTATTCTTCCGGCACAAGCGGCAAGGGTAATGATAGTAATATCATCAGCAATAGTGAAATTTATAATTCTGCACAATACAAAGTGCAGCTTACCAGCATAGGTGGTACCGGATGGACAATAAGTAATAATAGTTTTTATAACAATTACTCATCCGGTACTTCCAACCAATATTTCATTTATATTTTCGGTACAGGTGGTCATACTATTAATTATAACTATATGGGTGGTCAACAGGCAGCATGTGGCGGTAGCGCTTGTGCGCTTGGTAACGCTGACGGAGAATATCATATTATAAACCTGGAAAGTTCAACAACAACCAGTACGGTCCATGGTAATACTATACAAAATTTTGTGGTTACCAGTGGTAATTCCTGCAACTTCTATTGTGTCTATTTATCAGGAGTAAATGCAAACATTGATAGTAACGTAATGGGCCATGCAACTACTACCAATAGTATTGTGGGTGGCAATACAAGGCGTACAAAGGGAGTGTTTGCACAATCGCAGGGTTCAAGTAACAGTATTTCTGTTACAAATAACATCATTGCCAATATATCGGGCTCGTTTCCTGTGGGGATATATGTTAGTGGCGGTAGCGCTACAATAACAGATAACCAGATCTACAACCTCTATCAAAAAAATACCAGCAACAGCGGTACTTTTGCACATGCATATGGCGTTTATCTTGCCATCGCCAACTCAACAAGTGTACTCAATAATAAGATATATAATATTGCCAATGCCGCTACATCCTCAGGTACAAACATCTTCGGAATATTCACCGACAATGGTTCAAGTGCACATATTTCAATAATAAACAATGTTATATCATTAACAAATGGCTCATCTACTGCAAGCCATAACGTGATAGGAATTTGGGAACTAGGCAGCAGTACACGAACGATCAATTACAACAGCATTTTTATTGGTGGTACAGGTGCTGGCGCTACCCAAGCCTGCTATGCGCATGTGGGAAGCAGCACCCCCGCAGTACGTAACAATATTTTCTACAATGAACGCACTGGCAACTCCTACGCAATTTATGCAACTTCAAGCGGATGGAGCAGCAGCAGTAGCGACTACAACCTGTTTGTGGTAAGCAACCTCAGCAGCATGGGGTTTTATGGTAGTACGAAAACGTTAGCGCAATGGCAGAGTAGTCCCGGCTGCGATGCGAATAGCACGGTAGTATCAAGCAGTACGTTATCAGCTTCAGCGTTATTTACAGATAGTGCGAATGGAGACCTTACCATTCTTTCCGCAGCGAGATCTTATGTAATTGGAAAAGGTACAACTGTCAGCGTCACTACTGACTATGACGGAACCACGAGGAATAGCCCGCCTTCTTTAGGTGCGTATGAGTATAGTTTCAACACATGGAATGGATCTACGTGGAGCTTAGGTGCTCCGGATTCTACAACTGATGTTGCTATTGGCTCTAGTACTGCTCCTGCTACTTTTAGCTGTAACAACATAAATATCAATAGTGGTTTCACTCTCAATACCGGCACCAGCGATAATGTAACCATTTATGGCAATTTGACTAACAATGGGAACGGCGCTACAGGAACGGGTACGATAACGTTTACCAAAAATGGTACGGCTATTATCAGTGGCGATACCTTTGATCACCAGGGTACTGTAGTTGTAGAGTCAGGTTGTACGCTTACTACCAATAGCCTGCTGCGTTTATTGTCAGACACCACTGCAACAGGAACGATCGGCGAAAGTGCAGGAACGATATCAGGCAACGTCTTTGCACAACGCGCCAATAAGGCGAAAAAATGTTACAGGTTATATGCCCATCCGTTCACATCTGCTATCGCACTGAGCCAGGTAGTAGAAGAGATAGATATTACAGGTACCGGTGGGGCAACAAATGGCTTCACAACCACGTATACCAATGCCTCTTCAGCCTATTGGTTCGACCCTACTGCTGCCGATACAAGCACCAGCAGTGTCAACAGTGGCTGGACAGCCTTTACGTCTGCCAACACAGCCAGCTGGGACCAGTATGAGGTGATGCTGATGTATGTGCGTGGTACCAAAGGCGAGGGACTGACAGCAGGAGCCTACAACCCTTCTGCGTCTATGTTCGAGGTGTACGGAGGGGTTAACCAGGGTACACAGGTGGTAACACTCACCAAAGGAACCAACACCAGCTTCGGAGTATGCGGCAATCCTTTCCCTTGCGGTGTGCAAATGCAGAATGTGAGTGTAGGCAGCAACATCGGTGCCAACTACTATGTATGGGATGCATCTTCAGGTGTAGACGGCGCATGGGTAACCAATGCATTCTCTAACTCGTACATACTGCAGCCATTCGCGGGTTTCTTTACTACGCTTACAGCTACTGATAATATCACATTCGAAGAGCAGGATAAAGCATCAGGAGGTTCCACTGTATTCAAAGGGACGGCACAATCAAACTGGGTAGAACTGCTCATCAGCGACAGTACGACCAAATGGGACAGGTTGCTCATCAACTTCGATGACAACGGTATGGACGTACACGACAATAAGGACGCAAAGAAACTGTATAACCCCAACCTGGACTTCTATACACTATCGAAAGATAGTACAAGGCTGGCTATAGATGTTCGCCCTTATGCTGATAGTTCATCTATTCCCCTGGGGCTGAATGCATACAACAGGTACAAGAAGTATGTTATTAAAACAGGCGACTTTGATATACCTGCCGGTACCAAGCTATACCTGCACGACAAATACCTGAACAAGCAGGAGGAAATGAAACAGGGTTTTGAATACTGGTTCGATGTTACTTCAGATACCTTATCGCAGGGCAACCAACGCTTTGAGATAAACATGGTGGGTAAGCCGACCAACAGCGTAGCAAGTGTGAACAGCGCAACCCCAAAGATGCAACTGATACCTAACCCTGCTTATGATGAAGTGAAAATATCCTTCGATAAGGTAGAAGGTACAACGGTCATCCGCCTCACAAGTGTAACAGGACAGGTAGTATACAGTACAACTACTGAGGGTAGCACGGGCAGTGTAACTATACCGCTGAACAACATACCATCAGGTATTTACATAACCGAACTGCACAGCAAGAACGCACGGTTCACTCAAAAACTCATCAAGGAATAATCAATCGTTTACCTCCCGGGTTTACTGCCGAGTAAGCCCGGGTCAAAATATTTTGCAATGATAACAAGTCAAACAACCAAAGTGGTACTGCTTACCATATCGTTCATCTGTTTTGCCCTATGTCTTGCACTGGCCCAGGGACCCGGTTTTCCTGATGCACCTGTCGATTCACCCTTTGATGGTGGTGTGATAGCAATAGGTGCTGCAGCCGCTGTATATGGTGCAAAGAAACTGCTGAAAAGAAAATAATAAACTGATATAGGATCAACTAAAAGAGGCAGGACTATTATCCTGCCTCTTTTAATTATAATCAGTTATCACCTGCAAGAGCTTTTTTCTTTGCTCTTCCTTGCCGGCCTCCAGGCTTTGCATAACATGTTCCAACATAACTTTTTCATCAGGCGGTGCGTAATGTTCGTACCTGTTCAGGAAAGTGAGTAAAACACAACTGTCCATATAGTCGCCCAGCAGCAGTGCCAGTGCTGCATGATCGTTCCCCGACGAAATATAGGACGATGTGTACACCAGGTCTTTCAGCAGTTTGCGTATCGCATGTATGGCCTCATCCGTTATCGTTCGTGTGCTGATGTTTTTTACAGCGGTTATATGCTGCCTGTGCCACACAATTAACTCTTCTCGTTTCAGTTTGCCGGGCATATCTACGAAACTGAGCTTATAGATACGGCTGAAAGAAACCTGCTTGTATATGTTGTTATAGATAATGATCGCCTCTTTTATTTCATCCTGTATATGTTGCAGGTAATGTGCCGGCAGCGTATTGTATTGTAGAAAGTATGCCGACACGGTCTTATGATGCAGTTGCAGGTCGCGTACAGCACCCGCTGCTGTATATAATTGTTTCAGTTGTTTAGGTATAGTTCTTTTATATCCTGCGCTTGCTTCCATGCGCAACAGGGCTCTTAACTTTTTATATTTCACTCTGAATTTATGTATCTCTTCCTCATCATGAGTAGCGGCTGCCAGGCCCGCATGTCGTTTTAGGGCGCTCAGTTTTTTACTGACATCCTTATCCAGCCTTTTGCCCGATGTAAAGTAGAGATGCATGCCCTCTAAATTACAGAATATGCAGATCTTATGATATCTCCGTAGCACTCTGATGGTACGTTGCGGTGTACCCGCTGCTACCGGTCTGTGACCGGGGGTAAAAAATAACTTCTGTTTTATATGAAGTTGTAACACACTATTATAAATATCTATTGGTAATAATTTAAAAAATGATGTATATTTGGTATGGCATGTACCTGCATGTAATGTACCTGCATGTAAATGGCTCTACACTCGGCAGCAACAATGGTGCATGGTATCATATCAGGTTCTTTATTTACAGACACTTATTTGTGTAAATGTTCACCATAAAAACTCTTGGCCTCTGCATCTTCGTGGCGGGTACAGGAAGATTTTTTGTTTCATTAAAAATGGAAACATTTGGAAACAAATGCGGGAAAGCAAACATAGCTGCACATATTAGTTACGCATAGTCGGAATGTATATGTATTTGTGAAATTGACTACACCCCTCCCGAAACAGTAAAAAACGATACAAAACGATACAAAAACACCTGTTTTAGGGATATAGACCATATGGATTGTGATTTGCTTAATGTATAATGGTTCTGAGATCGGGTATTGCATTTTTAGGTTTTCAGTTTTCACTTTCGACTTGCCCCTGGCTATATGCTTCTTTTTCGTAATTCCATATTAAAAGCGTAACTTTGCGCCTAATTTTTATGTAGCTTATGGTGAGTTGTCTTTAGTTGTATAGTGTAAAATATTCATAACTAAAGACTTATGACCTACGACCAATAGTATGGCAGAACGGTACGCAGAATTTAAGGGATTGAACATGCCCTCCATCGAACAGGACCTCCTGAAACGCTGGAAGGACAACGATATTTTCAGGAAGAGTGTAGATAACCGCAACGGGCAGGAGCAGTTCGTTTTTTACGAAGGACCACCCAGCGCTAACGGTATGCCCGGTATTCACCACGTTATTTCCCGTACGCTTAAAGACCTCGTTTGCCGCTATAAGACGATGCAGGGTTTCCAGGTGAAGCGTAAGGCCGGTTGGGATACGCATGGCCTTCCCGTAGAGCTGGGTGTGGAAAAGGAGCTGGGTATCACAAAAGAGGATATCGGCACTAAAATATCTGTAGAGGATTACAATATGAAATGCCGCGAGGCGGTAATGCGCTATAAAGGCGAGTGGGAGAGCATAACAGAGAAGATGGGCTACTGGGTAGACATGAGCGACCCTTACATCACCTTCGACAATAAGTACATCGAGACCCTGTGGTGGGCGCTGAAAGAGCTCTACAACAAAGGGTACCTCTATAAAAGTGTCAGCATACAGCCTTATAGTCCTGCAGCGGGCACCGGCCTGAGCTCGCACGAACTGAACCAGCCCGGCACGTATAAGGATGTAAAAGACACTACGGTTGTGGCTATGTTCAAAACGGTGAAGAACGAAAGATCGCAGATGCTGTTTGATACAGCAGGCAGTGATGAGGTGTACTTCATGGCATGGACGACAACTCCGTGGACACTGCCCAGCAACTGTGGCCTGACCGTAGGTGCGAAAATAGATTACGTACTGGTAAAGACCTTCAACCCGTACACCCACCAGCCTACCAACGTCGTGTTGGCGAAAGCACTGCTGGGTAAATACTTTAAAGAAGAAGGAGAGAACGGCGATTTTGAGGGGTATGGTGCAGATGTGAAGCTGCTGCCATGGAAGATATTGACAGAGTTTAAAGGAAGTGAAATAGAAGGTTGCCGCTACGAGCAACTGTTACCTTACGAAGGTAATACAGCTGAGATAGCAGGCGGAGACCCTTTCCGTATCATAACAGGCGACTTTGTTACTACGGAAGACGGTACAGGTATCGTACACACTGCCCCCGCTTTTGGTGCTGATGACTATAGAGTTGGTAAGCAGAACAACATCGGTATCCTCACAATGGTGGATAAAGAAGGTAAGTTCAGCGACTACATGGGCGAGTTTAGTGGGCGTTATGTAAAGGATTACAAGAACGACCCTGACTACAAAGATGTGGACGTGGATATAGCTGTGAAGCTGAAGCTGAGTGGCCACGCGTTCAAGGTGGAGAAATATGAACACAGTTACCCTCACTGCTGGAGAACGGATAAACCGATCGTGTACTACCCGTTGGATGCTTGGTTCATAAAAACCACAGCTGTAAAAGACAGGATGATAGAACTGAACAAGACTATCAATTGGAAACCCGCAGCTACAGGCACAGGTCGTTTTGGCAACTGGCTGGAGAACATGGTGGACTGGAACCTGAGCCGCAGCCGCTTCTGGGGTACACCTTTACCGGTTTGGGTGAGTGATGATGGAGAACATGTGAAGTGTATAGGCAGCATAGATGAACTGATACAGGAAATGGACCACGCCAATACGGTGCTGGATATCAACCAGAGCCTGGATCGTGATAACCTGGACCTGCACAAACCATTTGTTGACCAGGTGATACTGGCAACTGCTGACGGCAAACCTATGCACCGAGAGCCTGACCTGATAGACGTATGGTTTGACAGTGGAGCTATGCCGTATGCGCAATGGCACTACCCGTTTGAAAATAAACATGACCTGAAACACAACTTCCCGGCAGACTTTATAGCCGAGGGGGTGGACCAGACACGTGGATGGTTCTACACACTGCACGCACTGGGCGTGATGCTCTTTGACAATGTAGCTTACAAAACCGTAGTATCAAACGGCCTTGTGCTGGATAAGAACGGAAACAAAATGAGTAAGCGTGTTGGCAACGTGGTAGACCCGTTTGAAACAATTGAGAAATATAGCGCCGACGCAACACGTTGGTACCTCATCACCAATGCCAGCCCATGGGACAGTATGAAGTTCGACCAGGCGGGTATACAGGAGGTACAGCGCAAGTTCTTTGGTACATTATATAATACATATCAGTTTTTTGCATTGTATGCCAATGTTGATGGCTTTACATTCAAAGAACGTTATATACCTGTTAACGAACGACCTGAAATAGACAGGTGGATACTTTCTGAGTTACATTCACTGGTACACAGGGTAACGGATTACATGAATGAGTATGAGCCTACGCAAGCGGGCCGTGCCATAGAATACTTCCTGGACGAGCAATTGAGCAACTGGTATGTACGCCTCTGCCGCCGTCGTTTCTGGAAGGGTGAGTATGAACAGGACAAGATAGCTGCATACCAGACGCTGTATGAATGCCTGGAAACCATGAGCTTCCTGATGGCTCCGGTAGCGCCTTTCTTCAGCGATTGGTTGTTTACCAACCTGAACAACGTGACCAACCGTTATGAAGCTCAGTCGGTACACCTGGCAGAGTTCCCGCAGGTAGACGACAGTGTGATAGATAAAGACCTGGAAGAACGTATGCAACTGGCACAGGACGTTTCATCGCTGGTGCTGAGCCTGCGTAAAAAGGAGAACCTGAAAGTACGTCAGCCGCTGCAGAAGATACTGATACCCGTGCTGAACAAGCATATGCAGGAGCAACTGCAACTGGTAGAAGAACTGGTGAAGAATGAGGTGAATGTGAAGGAGATACAGTACCTGGTAGAAACGGAAGGTTTCATTAAGAAGAAGGTAAAGGCCAACTTCAAAACACTGGGTGCTCGCCTTGGTGCTAAAATGAAAGCCGCAGCTGCGGCAATAACGCAAATGGGGCAGTCTGAAATAAGCGAACTGGAACAGAATAATACGTATAACTTAAAAATAGAGAACGAAGAAATAGTAATTAGTATAGGAGATGTAGAAATAATAGCCGAAGACATTCCGGGCTGGTCGGTTGCCAATAAAGACAACCTGACAGTAGCGCTGGACATAACAGTAACCCCTGAGTTGCAGGATGAGGGCAATGCCCGCGAACTGGTGAACAGGATACAACGTATCCGCAAAGATTCAGGGCTGGAACTTACAGACAGGATAGCCGTACAGGTAGAAGAGTATGAAACATTAAAATCAGCGATAATAAATTTCAGTGACTATATTTGCACGGAAATTTTGGCGGATAATATAGAAATCGTTCCTCAGATGCAGTCTGGTACTGAGATTGAGGTGAATGATGTAACTCTTAAAGTGTTAATTTCTAAAAATTAGAAAATTATGGCCACAAAAAAGAAAACTGCAGCAAAAAAGGCTGCACCGGCAAAGAAAAATGCTAAAGCCTCAAAAACTGTGGCACCTAAGAAAGCTGTAAAGAAGGCAACTCCTGCTAAGAAAGCTGCTCCTGCAAAAAAAGCAGCAGCTAAAAAGAACGTAACAAAGAAAGCGGCTCCTGCAAAGAAAGCCGTAGTGAAAAAGGCGGCGCCTTCTAAAAAATCTGCACCTAAAAAAGCGGTAGCCAAAAAAGTGGCACCGGCTAAAAAAGTAGCGGCTAAGAAGGTTGCGCCGAATAAAAAATCGGTCACAACTAAAACAAAGGCAACTAACGTGAAAAAAGACACGACGAAGAGTACTACTAAAAAAGCAGCTCCTGCCAAGAAAGCTGCTGTGAAGAAAGCTGCACCTGCGCCAAAGGCTGCAGCCAAGAAAGCTGAGCCGGCTAAAAAAGCTGAGGCTAAAGCAACAACTGCCAAAAAAGCAACTGCTCCGAAAGCAGCAGCTAAAAAGGTAGAAGCAAAAAAAGAAGCTCCGGCAAAAGTGCTTAAAACTGCTACTACTGCTAAACTGAGCAAGCCAGCAGCCACTGTACCTACAGAAAAGCCAAAACCAACAAGGCGCAATGCACGTGAAGAAGGTAAAACACAGGTTGTAGTGGCACACCGCCGCCTGGAGAGCAAAAAAAATACTGAAAAGTCAGGCAAGACGATGATCAATTATCAGCCGGAGTTTACACGCTCTATATTGGATGCACCTATCGAGTCACAAGGTCCTGTTTACCGTTATAGTGATGAAGAACTGAATGAGTTCAGGGTATTGATTACAGGTCGCCTGGAAGCCGCACGTAAAGAGCTGGCTTACCTGCAGGGTCTTATCACCCGCAAGGATGAAGCCGGTACTGAAGATACAGAGAACCGTTATATGAATATGGAAGATGGTAGTGGTGCAATGGAGCGTGAGCAACTGGCACAACTGGCCAGTCGCCAGATACAGTTCATCAACCACCTGGAAAAGGCAATGATGCGCATTGAGAATAAAACTTACGGTATCTGCCGTGTTACAGGCAAGCTGATAGAGAAAGCGCGTCTGCGTGCTGTACCTCATGCTACATTGAGTATCGAAGCTAAAAAGATGATGTCTTCAAAATAGTAGATGCTTATAAATAATAAAAGAGCCGCACTGATTTACAGGCGGCTCTTTTATTATAAAAAAAGTGTGTTTTAGTTTACCAGCAGTATATTCACACAACGCTGAAGTATGTTGAAAGCAATTTCAGCCATCAGGTTTTCCTTGTCAAGTGTTGGGTTTACCTCTGTCACCTCAAAGCAGCAAATCTTATGGTTCTGCATAAAGGTTGCCAACAGGTCTTCTGCTTCACGCTCGCGCAGGCCATTGCTGACAGGTGTGCCGGTGCCACGGGATATGGAGCTGTCTAATGAATCAACATCGAATGAGATATAGATATCATCACAATTGCTCAGGTGCAATAGGGTAGACCTTACAACGCTTTCTACGCCTTTCTTGCGTACTTCCTGCACAGGAATGATCTTAATGCCATGTTTTTTTATCAGGAATTCCTCTTCCTTTTCGTAATCGCGCAACGCAATAAAAACGATATCTTCGGGTTGTATCTTGGGTTGTATCTTGCCTATGTTCTTTATCTTTTCCCATATATCTACCGTAGTAGCGTCAGGTGTGTGTACTTGGTTTTCCAAGTTGTCGTAACCAAGGGCAGCAGCAAGTGGCATACCATGCATATTACCTGAAGGGGTAGTGTAGGGTGTATGCATATCGGCGTGTGCGTCTATCCATATCACCCCTAGCCTATTCTTGGGCTTAGCCATTTTTATACCTGCTATTGTACCGCCCGCAGTGCTGTGATCGCCGGCAAGTACCAGCGGAAACAGGCCTGATTTCAGGGTTTTTTCAACAGCCGTAGCCACCCTTTCGTACATAGTGTATACTCCCTTTATCCTTTTTGCATAGGGAGAGGCTACAGGCTCATATAGTAAGTGGTTCTCTGTTTCGAGGTTCTCTGTCGGGAAGTTGACGAAGAAACTGCTCATAAAATCCAGTGCTGCTACTTTTATTGCATCTACGCCAAGGCTGGCACCACGTGTTCCGGCACCAATTTCAGAACGTACTTCTATGATCTTTATATTGCGCATACAGGGTAAAGATAAGATTAAATACAAAATGACTTTAGAATGGATAGCCGATGGCAATATTCCATACAAGGTTCTTCTGCCACCATTTGTTATACAGCAGGTCAATATCCTGTACTATCCAGCCTTGCTTCAGATAGCTTTCAGATACGATGCTGTTATCGCCAGGTACTTTCAGTGGAATAGCGGCATCTACCCTCAGTACAAAAAGGCTGGAAATATCTATCCTGATACCCAGTCCACCGTCTACAGCAAAGTCACGGTAGAGGTTCTTGAAATGGAATTCAGCATCAAAATAACTGGAAGATTTATTGGCCAGCCATATATTACCGGCATCGGCAAATGCAGCACCGTTGAATTGCAGCAAGCCACTGAATAGTTTAAATATGTTGAAACGGTATTCTCCACTCATTTCTATTTTTATATCGCCTGTACGGTCGATGAATGCGGCGGATGTGTTGTCACTGGATGTGGCTCCTGTTGTATCTACATAAGATCCCGGTCCGAGTGTACGTATCTTCCAACCTCTCATACTGAACGGGCCACCCACGAAATATTGTTTCAGGTAGGGCAAGGTTGAAGTTTTGCTGATGCCATAAGGTACACCAATACCACCGGAAAGGCGCAGCGCAGTTGTGGAGTGTTTTTGTTTGATATAATGTCTCAGGTCATAGTCAAGTCTAACATATTGTGAGTAGCTGGCTGTAAGGTTGGGCGATACTTTGTTCAGCCCGCCTACAAGACCTCCTGCTTCTTCTATGCCCAGCCTGATATAGCTGTAGTCATCATAGAATTTTGCCTGTGCAGCATTACTGTATATCCAGGTGATATTTTCACCTTCAATGAACGTTTCACGATAACTGTTTCTCAGAAATTCATTGGTGTCCAATCTTGCCTGGAACTGATCGGAAGTTTTGATAGAGATATCGTTGACAAAGAATGGTGACACTTCCCAGTTTTTTGTACTGGTTTCCCGCCATTTGTAGGTGAATCGTGATGTCAGGTTTACCAGGTCGAAAAAAGTAACACGTTCCAACAAGTTAGCACCCAGTGCAACTTCTGTACGCGGTGTGTTGCGTATGCTGTACCGCTCTTTTCCTATCGGGAACAGGAATTTAGGAAACTCAAGACTGGTATTGATACTTGCTGTACGGGTAAGCAGGTGGAACTGCCCCGCACTGTCTACCTGGCTTTCTACACCACCGTTAACAGTGGTGGTAAATAAATTAGCGCCTCGTGCTACGTTGTTGTTACGGAAGCTTAGAGTAATACCACTACCCAATGTATAGGTAGTACCTGTAGAGCCTTCAAGGTTAGCACTGTAATCATATTTTTTGGCCCTGCTCATCATTACAACGAAGTTCAGCCATTGCAGGCCACCTTCATCTCTGGTGCTATCTTCGATATATATTGCTCTTACTGTCGAAAATACACCAAGTTGATTCAGTTCTGTAATGGTCTTATCATAATCGCTTTGTGCATAGTATTTGTCAGATGATACAAAAATATGGTTATGTATCACCTTTGAACGTATATAGTAATCATGATAGCGAAAGGTAGTTTTCTGTATTTTTTTAACGATCATAGTGCTGTCTGTAGCATCACGCTTATCCTCAAAATCGGGGAAGACATAGATCTTATTTACAGCACAACGCCTGAATGCTTTGTCCTCCCCTTCGCTGGTTATGTTAATGTAAATATCAAGGGTGGGGCGTGTCTCTTCCTTTTTTGAGATAAAGTCGGTTGCACTCGTCAACACGTTTTCTTCTATTCTTTTGTATTCTTTTTTAGTAGTGTCTAATACAAAGCTTATATTATTATTTGAGAAGTAGTAATATCCTTTTTCTTTCAGTACAGATGTGATCCGGCTTCTTTCTTTTTCTACCAGGTCGGCAGAATACGCTTTGCCTGAACGCAAAAACGTTTCGCCGAATGCTTCGCGTACAAAGGATTTTACTGCGCTGTCCTTTATCTCTTCGAAGTAGACACGTGATATTAAGTAGTTGATACCTGTATTTACTTCATATGTCACAGATGCCTTTTTTCGTTTCTGGTTGAATACAGTAGTATCTTTCACTTTTGCGTAAAAATACCCCTGGTGAAACAGGTAGGATTCCATATAGCTTTCAGACTGTACTATGGTAGTGCTGTCGTAAATTACGGGTGCCTCAACAGAGCGTGATTCAAGCTGGAAGTTATTACTGTCATTCTGGTACTTGTTGTAGCGCATGTTGTACAGGAATAACTTTGGTTTGAACCCATCTACTATGAATGAAGAGTTGGGCTTTTGTACGATAGCCCCCAGCAGTTTATCGGTAAGTTCGGATTTTGCTGTGAGATATTTATTGGATGTAAATTCAACTGAGTTGCTTTTTAACAGGTACTGACCCTCCTTTAAGTGACGGGCACTGTTGCAAGCACTATGGGCTAATGTGAACCAGCCGAGAGCCAATAATATATATATCCTTATTTTATGAAGCATGTACCTGTTAAGGACAATTAGATTTAGTTTTGCTGTTATGTTATCAAATGCGCAAAGTAAGTACATTCGGTCGTTAAGTCAGCAAAAATACCGTAAACAATATAAGGTATTTCTGGCTGAAGGTGATAAAATTGCCCGTGAATGGCTGGCAACTGCAGGACCTATACAAATGATAGTGGCCACTGAGGATTGGGCAGAAGAAAATAAACAGCTGATTCATGGCCATTCAGAGGCGGAATTATGTATTGTAACTGCAGATGAACTGGAACGGGTATCAGTGTTACAGGCGGCGCATAAGGCATTGTTGGTAGTACCTTATCCTCCAATTGCTGCTGAACTACCAACATCAGGTTGGAGTATTGTAACCGAACGGGTGCAAGACCCCGGAAACTTAGGAACTATCATACGAATTGCCGATTGGTTTGGTGTGCAGCATGTAGTGTGTTCGCCTGATTGTGCAGACTTTTATAATCCTAAAGTAGTGCAGGCAGCTATGGGAGGGCATCTGCGTGTACAACTACATGTAACGGAATTGGTACCGTTTGTAAGGGATACTGATCTTACTACTATTGCAGCAACACTTGGCGGGACCAGCATCTATGAAATTGAAAAGCCGGATAGTGGCATACTGATGATAGGCAATGAGTCCAAAGGGTTATCAGATGAAATCTTGCAATGTGCAGATATGAAAGTGACCATTCCAAGGCTCGGAGGAGCTGAGTCTCTAAATGCCGGTGTGTCGGCAGGTATACTTACGGCTTTTCTGGCAGGGCGTTAAAATAATGGTAAAACGACTGCTATTCGCTATTCCGGCATAGGTATTGGATTAGTATTGGTATATTTTTATATGCTAAAAGCCATGTTATGAAGAAAATATTAACGATACTGGTACTGATACTTTCTACAGTTTCGATTTATGCCCGTAATGATGAGCGTAGTGTACTTGAGGTACGCCTCAACGATCATTCCCCGTTAATTGTAGTAATAGACGGCAGGGATTATAACAAATACGGCCGTACGATAACAATCGGCAATCTGCCTAAAGGCTGGCACAATATCAAAGTATATCAATACAAAGAGTACAAAGATGGAGGAGGCAGGGCGAAAACAATATATTCAGGCCGACTACGTATTGACGCCGGTACCGTAACCCGTTGTGTTGTTGACGTGCAGAATAACAGGATGCGTATTAATAGCATGGATATAGAAGATGCATATGTGGAATATGACCGCCTGGAAAATAATGACCATTATGAAAATAACAACAACCAACTGCTGAATGATGACCTGAAAGACCTTCAGGCAAGGGTAGAAGAACGTATTTCTGACTCTGAGAAGCTGAAATTAATGAAGTCAGTTTTGGAAGGCCGTACTTATTATAGTGTACAGGTGCGAACTATGTTAGACTGGCTTGCATTTGAAGGCAGCAGGTTAGACTTTGCCAAATGGTCGTACGATAGGATAATTGACAAAAAAGACTATTGGAAGCTGGAGGACGTTTTTACATTCAGCGCCTCAAAAGATGAATACAATAAGTATATCAAGTCTCATTAACTGAAGGGGCCGGCTTGTGATATACCCTGTTGTAAGTATAACCTGTTACCAGCCCGATAATTGTACCTAAAATACCTCCTATCAATACATCTCCAGGGAAGTGGACTCCCACGTATATTTGGGCGTATGCCACTGAAAAGGCCCAGAGTAAGGCCACTACCCATACCCAGCGAGCCTTTTTTCTGAGGCTTACGGCGCTGAATACACCCATGGCAAAATGATTGGTGGCATGAGATGAAGGAAAGCTATGCCCGCTGCCGCATGGCACCAGCAGGTGTACTATATCTTTTATGTATGGGTTGTTACATGGCCTCAGGCGTATATAATAAGGTTTTATAATGCTGGCACTCACATAATCGCCTAATGCAAATGCCAATATAAAGAATACGCACCACATCCAGCCTTTACGTCCGTAGTTAAGCGGCATGAAGATCAGCAGGAACAGATACAATGGTGCCCATGTCCACTGGTTGCGTAGTACAGGCATCAGCAGGTCAAAGAAGTCGTTCACCCATTGGGTATTCAGGTAATACCATGCGGTAAAATCCCAATATATAAGCCAATCGTGTACTGCTTTCAGCATATTATTTTTTAAATATCATGATCAACCTCTTAGAATTAACGGGGTCGTATGGGTTCATATTATAATCCCCGAAAGTTCCTGTAAGTGTCAGGCCTGCTTTTTTGAATATTTCCAGGAAGTCTGACAAGGTAAAAGCAGCTACTCTTTCCGCATAATGATGTTGTTCTCCTTCTTTATCTGTTATCGTGATATCTTTTATAATGTGTTTATCTATGACCTTCTTCTTTATATCAAATATCAGTCCTTCTTTGGTCACCTGTGCTTCAGGTACCAGGTGCTCCAGTATATATGCAGAGTTCAGGTAGTCTATCACCAGTGTGCCGTTTTTCTTCAGTCCTGCAGCGAAGGATTTGGCCGCCATGACATTATCCCTGTTGCTGGCAAAATAGCCGAAGCTGGTAAAGAAGTTGAACGAGAAGTCAAAATAGTTGATATAGAACGGGAAACGCATATCATGCACAAGGAAATGCAGGTGGTCATGTTCCTGTAGCTTCGCCTGCCTGATACACTGGTATGAAAGATCGATGCCTGTAACATCGTAACCATGTTCTGCCAATTGGCGGGAATGCCGTCCTTCGCCGCAGGCAATATCCAGCATGCGGCTACCCGGTAACGGCTGCAAATGTTTTATCAGCGTTTCCACAAACTGCTCAGCCTCTGCATCGTCCCTGTCGCGGTAGAGTATTTTATAATATGCAGAACTGAACCAGTTTTCGTACCAATCTTTCTTTTTCATATGTACTGCGGCAAATATAGTGTTTCGGCCATGCCGGATGAAAGGCAAAATTAATCATGTATTTTTGCTGACTGCATAAAATAGAGAATAAATTACCTTTGCAGCCAATTATTGAAGAAATGAAACAGACTTTAAGAAGATTTTCCGTTCTATACCGTTTACCCTTAGCTGTTGCTTTGATACTGTTGGGGCTCTACCTGGGCTTTGAAGTGACATGGTGGGTAGCCTGGATACCTTTCCTGATAGCAATACTTACAGTTATAGCGCATTTTATGATCGGCCCTATGACGCTGATACAGAAATATGTGGAGGATGGAGATCTGGATGGTGCCAAAGCATTGATAGATAGGGTAAAGTATCCTAACCTGATGTATAAGCCTATACGCTCATCTTATTATATGCTGCGCGCCAACATATCTACCATGGGCGATGACCTGGACCAGGCAGAAGCTGACCTGAGGCAAGGACTTAGTAGTGGCATGCCTGAAAAAGAATTTGAGGGTACAGCTTACCTGCAATTGGGGGCTATTGCCTTTAAAAAAGGAAATACCAAAGAAGCTTATGAAAACCTGCGTAAAGCTGTGAAAATTGGCCTGCCGGATAAAGACAGTGAAGCTACTGCATACCTGCAATTGTCAGGCCTGTGTATGCAACGCAGGGATTTTCGAGGATCTAAGATGTATTTCACGAAAGCCAAGGCTTGTAAATCTAAAAACCAACAAGTGGTAGAACAGATAAACGAAATGGCCAAATACATGTCAAGGATACCGGGGTAATTGAGGGGGACGTAATAAGATATTTGAGGGGGCGATAGCCCCTTTTTTATTTCCTCTTACCTGTTCCAGGTTGAGGCCGAACCATTCTCTAATCCGAAATCATTAATGCCGCCGCTTGGCTCTTTTACTTTGTAACGCAACGTTACTTTCCCATGGCTGGGGTCGATATTGTCCCATTCTAAAGTGCCATTACCTTCAATAATATAGCCGTTGATATCCTGTTGCGGTATGGTCATGTTGTTGCCGTCAATATTTATGTTTACCATGTTGGACATAAACCTGTTATAGAAGTTGCTTACCTTGATAGTTGTAGGTGAACCTGATGTTACAGAAATTTCATATTGTGCAGCATTGGTAAGCGTGCCGTCTTCAAATACGGTCCATATGCCTGTATACCTGTCATTTATAGCAATTTCACATTTGTCGCCCTCATAGCCATCCGGGCAGTTGCATTTTCCGTTGTCACAGGTACCTCCGTTCAGACAATCAATGTTACTGCAAGGGTCTGACGCCGTTTCGCAGAACTCACCTTCGTAGCCTGTGGGGCATTTGCAGCTTCCGTTTTCGCAGGTGCCTCCATTCTGGCAGGTGATATCCTTACATTTATTGTTGCAGGATGCATATAGCACGAGCGAAAAGGCGAACAATGTAAGCAGCCCCGGAAAGATGAAGTTTTTCAACAGTTTCATATACAACGGGTGGTTGTTACACCAAATATATTGAAATGCCGGCAATGTTTATAGTGTTAACAGTCAAATGGCAATGTCGTTATAACCTGGCGATGCTCCTGCGTACTATAGCGCCCATTGAAGCACACTCCCTGAAACCATCATCATCGTAATGTTCTGCCAGTTCTTCCGCCAGTTGGGTTACTTTCTCAGGCAGCGAAATAATATCATTTTCCATGACCATGAGCAGGGCGTTGAGCCTGATATGCGCAGATTTGCTGCGCCGGGCTATCAATACACGTTCTTCTTTCTGGTATTGTTCTATATTCTCCAGTGTCAGGTGATCCTGTACCAGTTTTACCAAAGCATAGTTCTCTTTGAAGAACTGGGGCAGGTACAGGTTCTTCTTTCCTTCATAACTCTGTTGGTCAAAGTCGATGGCACGTATGCGGAACTGTACTTCCTCAAAATCGGGTGTGATATCAAATACATAGTTGTAAGAACGCATATCGCCCAGCAGGCGCACAAAGCTTCGCTCGTTGAACTTTACCAGTTCTTTGGCTATCCTTACTTTATTAAAATCATCATTAGCAATATACTGGTCAATGAATACATCGCCCGGAACACCTGCAATATGTTCCTCCAGCAGGGTGTTGTCATCTACAAAATAGTTGATACGGGAAGGGGAGAGTATATGCTCCAGTTCCAGCCCGTATATGCGTGAGGCGTCGGCACGTTTTATATAAAAATAATCATAGTTGTCGTTCAGGTTGTTGACGATCTTGATACGAAATGGATTGGAGTTGCCAAAGGTGCAGTAGTCTATTCGCTCAACGTGCAAATGTTTGTGCACGGGGGTATAGCCTTCCGTCCTCAGGATGGAGTACATAGCCTTAAGCCCCTCGTGTATCCGGTTCATATCGTTGGGGTTGTATAGGGCTGATATCCAGAGCGTGTCTTCTCCTTTTTTGTTGATGACTGACATGCCGGAGTCGAACTGGGTCAGTTCTTCATATCGTATGGGCAGGTCTATACTACGTGCGTTATGCAGCAGGTAGTTGGCCAACTGGTCATTTACAGGATAGCTGTGTTTCTTTTTAGATATCTTCTGTCCGTCGCCGGATGTTTTGCCGTACATGATGGTTACTTTTCAATATAATGTCAGAATAAAGATAGTTTAAATATATGCCTGACGGATTTTTGTTATTATACATAGTGATTAGTTTTTATTTAAAGGTCCTTGTTGTTTGAAACTGTTATTTTATATCATTTGGTATCGTTTTGTATCGAAATTTACCGTTTCCCAGGGGGCAGGTGTGATGCGCTTAATACATTTTTAAATATGAAATGTATAATATGGTTTGGTGATACTTGTAATTGTTTCTTTTTGTTTCCATTTTCTTGAGTTTTTTACGGTATGTCAAATTGCTTGTTGCGATGATCTGTCATTCCCGCTTGTTCGGAATAATAGTGTAAATATACGTAAAATTGCTATGATTGACAAGCTGATCTTGATGAGTTTTGGTTGGTCTTTTGACTACAGAAGGGAATAGTAGCCCCAGCTTAGAATCAACTTAGTTACTACGTAGTTGACTATCATCATGATTACATACGTCACCTTCCGTTCATTTCTTTTGCTTCTCCAAAAGAAACGAACCATAGAAAAAGAGCCCGAAATCTTAAGCTTCGAGATTTCGGAGTGGCCGTGACAGGCACCTGTGCTGCTGCTCTGCCGGGCAAATACGCCTTGATCGCTTACCGTATGGAATCGTACAATAGAGTATATAGGCATTGTGATCATTTTTCAGGTTTCGTGGTATGTTAAAGGGCTCGTGGTAATGATCTGTCACTTCTGCCTGTTCGGAATGAAAGCATAAATATACGTAAAATTGTTATTATTGTCAAGTTGATCTTGTTGGGCTTTGGTTGTTATTTTATCAATAAACCCGGCAGTTGTGTATCTTTATTTGTTAGTATAAGATAATACATAAACAAGACCAAATGAGAAAAGTAATTTCATTTATGCATATATCGCTTGACGGTTTTGCAGCAGGACCGAATGGAGAAATGGAATGGATCAAGGTGGATGATGAGATCTTTGAACATGTTGGCAAGCGGATAAGCGAAACGGACACCGCACTGTACGGACGGGTGACTTATGAGATGATGGAAGGTTACTGGCCCACGGCGGCAGACAAACCGAACGCCAGCCGGCATGACATTGAACATTCAAAGTGGTATAAAAATGCACACAAAATTGTCCTGTCAACAACCCTGCAAGACGAGGGATTGACTAATACAACCATTATCCGTGATAACCTGAGAGAGCGCATCAATGACATAAAACGATCCACAAATGGTGGGAGTGAAGATATATTGCTTTTTGGCAGCCCGACGGCCACACATGCGCTAATGCAATTGGGCTTAATAGACGGCTACTGGCTGTTTGTTAACCCTGTTATCCTGGGGCAGGGCATCCCGCTATTTGCAGGTATAAAAGACAAGGTGAAACTACAACTGCAGACGACAAGACCATTTGCCAGCGGGGTAACGGAATTGAGTTATGTTGTAGCGGGGGAGTGAGAACGGGCTGTAGAAGGAGTTTAGCTATTCGGTGTCCCGGTCATCTTTTAGTACCCTGAATACCGGTCACAGACCGGGTGATTTGATAGACACAGATGCCCGGTGGAACATCTGCGCTAGTGGTAGATTTAAGAACCTTGTCTGTTTAGAAGCTTGTCACTCAAAAAAATAATTTATATTTATAAAGCTTGTCGCTGATTAGGCTATGACAAATCAAGGATGAAAAATGCAATTAGAATAACGTCAATAATATCATACTTGCTTATCATACTTGCAGGACAAATGATTGGGCTTCCTTTTATAGTATGGTTGATTTTTACAACTTTTGAATTTGGGAACAGTGATCAGTTTTTTGCCATACTTGGGATTGTTGGGATAATGCTGAATCTTACAAAATGGCGAAACAAAACACCTATAATGCTTATCAGTTTTGCATTTATGCTGTCACCTATCGTAAGCAGACTAATTCAAGTACCAATCGAAATGTTTAACTATTTAGCCTTTCAAATTCCATTGACAATTTTCATAACAACATATTCTGCATTCATTTTAATTAACGTGAAACAGAATGCTTCTGGACAAGGTGATAAAATAGGCTGACACTAGAGAAAATTTGTAGGAAGAATAAAACCTCTTGGTATTCAAACCAATTACGATTGAAAATCAGCAAATTAGAAAAGAAGAAAAATAGCAGAAATAACAAATCCTCTGATAATCAGAGGGTTTTCTTGTGAAGTGAACCGTATGGTACATTTTTCGAACCGGTTTGCTGATGATTTGAAGGCTGTAAGCTGTTAAATGTTTCGTCTAAAGAAAATGACTTATTTTTTGCATATTCGTAATGTGCAAAATGGATTTACACGTTGCAGACAAATATCACAGGTATATGCACTTTATAACTAGAAATTTATTCATTCTAATCTTTTTTGTTAGTATAAAGGCACTTAGTCAACCGGCGGCTGATTCCCTTGGGCTTAGTCCCAAATATCCTATTAAGGTTGGGTCGGGAGTCAATGGTGGGCCAAGAAATGAGAGGATTTATCTCAAGAATCTACAAGATCCATCGGGTAGAAAAATTGTTTATAAAAGAGCAGGGGGGTGCTGCCAATATGAATTAAACGAAGCACCTTTAGGAATTGCCACAATTGATATATACAACATTGGATATCTGGATAATGACACTGTAAAAGACGTTAGAACATTATATTTGACTTATTACGAGTATGAAAGGCCTGTAAAAGCGCCATATGGCTTTGAGTTTATATCGAAATCTATTGGAGATTCACTTGAAGTAAATGAAACGACCGTTTACAAGAGATACGGCAATCAAAGCAAAGTTCTATTAAGTTTTGACAAGTTAAAAGAAGTTCCCATGTACATTTTTAATCTTAGTCAAATAGAAGAACTTTCAATCGCTTATAATGAACTAACAGAAATACCAAATGAAATAGGCAGATTAAATCGACTAAAAATATTAGAATTTCAAGACAATAAAATAAAAACACTCCCGAATTCAATTTCCACGCTGGATAGTTTGACCGAAATTTACTTCTGCAACAACATGAATTGGGAACTAGTTTTTACGGTATTATCAAAATGTAAAAACTTCAAATCCGCGATATTTTGGAATGTTGGATTAGACTCTCTTCCTTCTTCAATAACAAAATGTCAAAACTTAGAACGGTTAAATATAAAGGGTAATTCAAAAATTGATTTTGGAAAGGCGTTTGATATTTTGAGTGATTTGAAAAACCTAAAGGAGCTTACCATTTCATTTGAAACAAGCTCGATGCCTAACGGGATAAATAAAGTCCAATCTTTGGAAGTACTTAATATAGAACATTCTGAAATTAAGGAGATGTCAAATGACGTAGGGAGATTGAGAAATTTGAAAGAACTACATTTTAGGTATTGCGATGAATTAACGAAAATTCCCAGGTGTATTAACAATTGCAAAAAACTGAGTAAAGTAAGCTTGTACTCAATGCGTAAACCATTTGATTTTGATTATTCAATACAATCATTACAAGGCTTGGATTTGACATATCTTGATTTAAGCCAAGCGTGGCGAATTAAAATACCTAAAGAAATATACAATTTTAAAAAGCTAAAATTTCTAGGATTGAATATTTATGAAACCGATTCTATCCCAGATGGGATTGGTAACCTTACTAATTTGGAAGAAATAGTACTATCTCCGGCTGATTATAAATACATGCCGGCAGACTTCGGGAATCTACATTCATTGAAGAAAATTGATTTATCTGGCGTATTTCATATCAATTTTGAGAGCCTATTTTCGATACTAATAAATTTGGAAAATTTAGAAGAAATTAACATTGACTATGGAGAACAAAGGCTTCCAGACAGTATTTCCAGACTAAAAAGTATAAAAAGGATAATTATGACCAATTATAATAGGGAATTTGTATCACCTGAAGAAAGAGGCAGACACAAGCAACTACTACCGAATTGTGAATTTGTATATTAAAGATGCTAGTGGCAATTATAGAGACGTTTTGGTACTCGAACCAATTACGATTGAAAATCAGCAAATTAGAAAAGAAGAAAAATAGCAGAAATAACAAATCCTCTGATTATAAGAGGATTTTCTTGTGAAGTGAACTTCTTGATACTCGAACCGCCTTCTTTGACTTTTTTACATGGTTAATGTTCCTTGTAATTGTTACAGCTATCAACCAATTGCATATGCTCAGGGGATCATTACGTTGTTCGTTCCTCTCTCCTCATAATGACGGTTCTATTGGGCCTCCCGCTACTTCTCCTTATACCCCACCTTATGACCGCTTACAGCAAAATAGAGAATGTACAGGTAGCAGGGTATGAGTATTATATAAGCTGATGACTGGCTGCCCATCATGTCTATCAGCCAGCCAAATAATGGCGGGATGACCGCACCACCTATGATACCCATAATGAGCAATGCGGAGCCTGTTTTTGTGAACTTGCCCAGACCTTTTAAAGACATAGGCCAGATAGCGGGCCACATAATGGCATTGGCAATACCCAATGAAGCGAGGCAATAAATAGACAAGCGGCCCGAGGTGAGCATGACACATACTGACAATGCAATGCCGAGTGCAGCGCATATTTTCAGCATGGTTTCCTGAGACATGAATTTTGGCGTGAGGATGATGCCTAATACATAACCTGCCAGCATACCGCCGAGTGTAAAGCTGGTAAAGAACTTGGCTTCTTCCCCGCTAATGCCCATAGAGGTTCCGTAAGCTATGATAGAATCACCGGAAATAACTTCGGCACCAACATAGAAGAAAATACCCAGTACGCCAAGGAACAGATATTTGTGGTGCCATATAGAGGCGTGAGCACTACTGTCTGTATCGGGGTTTTCTTCCGTATCATTTACTTCGGGAAGGGGAGATAATAATATCAAAACGGCGAGTACCGTCAGCGAGATAGCAATAGCTACGTATGGGGTAATGATGCGTTGCATCAGCTCATTGAGCAGGTCTGCCCTGGTTGCAGCGTTGGCAGTAGTTTCTAATTGCTCCTGCACGCCTAATATGCCTTTCAGTAATAATCCGGCCATGAGTATACTACCTATAGCGCCCGCTACTTTGTTGGCAATACCCATAATGCTGATGCGCTGTGCGGCGCTTTCTTCAGGGCCGAGTATGGTAACATAAGGATTAGTAGCAGTTTGTAAAATGGTCAATCCCAGCCCTTGTGTAAAGAGCCCGAAAAGGAAAAATGCATAACTGCGCTGCATGGCTGCGGGAATAAAAATGGCTGCACCTATAGCCATGATAACAAGGCCCAGGCTCATACCTTTTTTAAACCCTGTTTTGCGCAATATCATAGATGATGGCAGCGCCATAACAAAGTAAGATGCAAAAAAAGCGGTAGCCACTAAGTAGGATTGTGAGTTGGTGAGTTCACAGGCCAATTTAAGAAAAGGTATCAGGCTGCCGTTGAGCCATGTAATAAAGCCGAATATGAAGAACAGGCACCCTACCAGGAACAAAGAGGTAGCGTATGAGTTTTTATTGTTTGACTGCATTGGTTTAGTTTGTAGCTGAATACCAAGATACAGGAATTGTCGGGAAAGTTTTATTGTTTGCAGAATAAGACTTCGCTATCTGATACGTACTTTTAAAGCGTCAAAAACAAGAAATGAACAGATCATTTGCCATAGGTATTGATATAGGTGGCACTACTACAACTTTAGGGCTGGCAGACAGGCGTGGGCAGATACTGTTGCAGGCTACCATACCCACAACCGGTTTTGAAACGGTAGAGCTTTATATTAAAGCTATTGAAGGAGAGGTGGCGAAATTCATCGAACGTGCGGGCAGGGATAATATCAATGGGGTAGGTGTAGGTGCGCCTAATGGTAATTTTTATACAGGTGAGATAGTGGATGCCGCCAATATGCCCTGGAAAGGCAGGATACCCCTGGCTGATATGATGAGCAAAGCCCTGGGGTACAAAGTAACATTGACCAATGATGCTAACGCAACAGCGATGGGAGAGATGATGTATGGTGCTGCCAGGGGTATGAAAGATATTATCATGGTGACACTGGGTACGGGTGTAGGTAGTGGTTTTGTAGCCAACGGCCAGTTGATATACGGTCATGATGGTTTTGCGGGGGAGTTGGGGCATGTGATAGCAGTGCGGGATGGCAGGCCTTGCGGTTGCGGGCGAAAGGGATGTATGGAAAGGTATTGTTCTGCTACCGGAATTGTCATTACTGCAAACGAGTGGCTGGAAAACCGGGATGATGCATCGTTACTGCGCGATAAACAAGGACAAATAACAGCAAAGGATATTCATGAAGCTGCATTGGCAGGCGATAAGCTCGCGATAGAGATTTTTGACTATACAGGCAAAATACTCGGCCAGACCCTGGCTGATGCTGTTGCTATTACTTCTCCACAGGCCATCATTTTGTTCGGTGGGCTGGCTAAAGCAGGTGATGTATTGTACGGGCCTGTAAAAAAATATATGGAAGAGAACCTGCTGAGTATGTTCAAAGACAAAATAGAACTGTTGCCTTCTGCACTGCCGGATGCTGACGCTGCAATATTAGGTGCCAGCGCACTGGCCTGGTAAAAGAAGAGACCCCGCCCCGGCATGACACCGGAACGGGGCTACTATTCATCTTCCACCTTATCCTTTATCTTCCCCTGCTGCCACCTCTCTGGCCGCTGTTGTGTGTTGTATTACTTCTTGCCGGTTGAGACGCCCTTTGCTGGCTATGTTGTTGCCTTGCAGGCTGAGACATATGCTGATTAGATTGTGGCCTCGCCCTGTCAGGCATGCTCCTGTTGGTGCTTTGCGGCCTGTTTTGTGTCACATGCCCACGTTGTGGTTGTGTATGTTGTTGCCTTGCAGGCTGGCTCCTCTGTTGTTGCCACGATTGCTGCCTGCGTTCTGTTATACGTTGTTGTTGCTGTGGTGCCCTCGTATTGGCTGTCCGCGAAGGACGGCTGTTATTTGTTGTATTAGGCCTTGCCTGGTTAGGGCTACTAGCTCTTTGTGTCGAACTCATCCTGTTGGGGGTACTGCTGCGCTGATCGTTGTTCCTGCTGCCGCTGTGGTTAGCAGGTGTTGTTCTGCGTTCATTTGCATTCACATAACGTTCAGGGCGTTCGTTGTTCCTGCTGTTAACAGTCGGGCGGTACACATTCAGTGTATTACCCCTTACCTGAGACCTGCCGGGCTTCATCTCGCTACGTACACCATAAGTGCGCACGCTACGTCCTGTTACACGTTCTATCTCATTCCTGCGCGGACCTGATATATACCTGTGGTTGTTGTTGATATAGGTATTGTTTATAATGGTTGTGTTGCGGATGATGGTCGTATTGTACTGCGGACCTCTCCAATAGCTGCTGTAATTCCGCGCGTATATATGCCTTTGTGGTACGAACACCCACCAGTTGGGGCTACAATTATAGTTACCTATGGCTACATTGATATTAATACCCGGTGCTATCGGAGCCCAGCCATAATATCCGCCACCATTGCGCCAGCTTACCCATGCAGGGCCCCAAGTGTTGCCCGGCACCCATATCCAGCCATAATAGTCGTCATAGGTCCAGTTACCGTAGTGGAAAGGAGCCCAACCCCAGTTGTAGTTGGATACCCATGTATTACCATATTCGGTCATAGCCCAGTAACCATTGGTATAGTAGGGACGGAATCCATTGCCCACATTCGGCACCCAGCAATAGCCATATTGAGGATAGTCTATCCATTGTCCGTAGGGCTGCAGATCATTATAAAAGGTCTGGAACGAAACGGAAACATTGGGTTGTGCCTTTAATTCTTTTACCGGAGCAGTAGTTGCTATCAATGCCATCAACAGCACCACGAAACCCTGTATTTTAATTAACCTGCTCATAATTCTGGATTTTGATACATAGTAACATATCCAAGAACGGTTCCATCTTGTCACAAAGAACTGTTAAACAGGCTCCTTTAGGTTAATCTTCACATATGGGGCTATTTGCTATAAGTGATGCGGTATATCTTGCCGCCATAGTCATCTGACACTAAAACAGAACCATCCGGCAATTGTAATATGTCTACCGGGCGCCCCCAGGGTTTGCCATTCTGCAGCCAGCCCTCGGCAAAAGGCTCATAGCTTATAGCATTATTTCCGTCCAGTTTTACTAAAGTTACCCTGTATCCTATGGGTTCTGTCCT